>JAKLIM010000078.1 GCA_022709605.1 Bacteroidota bacterium
AAGCGAAAAAGAAGACTTAAAACCCAATGAACTTAAAGTAATGATTGAAAATTTGGAATTGGATTAATATTTTGAATCAAGAATCTTAAAAATAATTATTAGATTGTGATTTAAACCCCAAACCGGTTATTTCTTTATTTTCCATTCTCTTCATTTTTTTATATATTTGCACTTCGTCCGCCGATGGCGTGAAATATGAAAATACTTTTATGCAATTTTCCGATATAATTGGTCAACAAGAGATTAAAAACCGCTTTATACGCTCGGTACACGAGCAGCGGATTCCTCATGCTCAATTGTTACGCGGACCCGAAGGAATTGGCAAACTTGGTTTAGCAATTGCTTATGCACAATTTATAAGTTGCGAAAACCGCCGGGATACAGATTCGTGCGGCACTTGTCCATCGTGCGTGAAATTTCAAAAATTAGCGCATCCCGATTTGCATTTTGTATTTCCGGTCATAAAACCTGCCGGCAAAACCACTGTCATTTGCGACGATTACATTGCCGATTTCAGGGCAGCCATTATCGAAAATCATTACATAAGTGTAAACGATTGGTATGCCCGAATTTCGGGAGATCCGAAGCAGGGATTAATTTATTCCAATGAAAGTGAGGAAATTATCCGTAAATTGAGTCTGAAAACCTATGAATCGGAATACAAAATAATGATTATTTGGTTGCCTGAAAAAATGCACGGGAATTGCGCGAATAAGTTATTGAAAATACTTGAAGAACCACCCGAAAAAACTGTTTTCCTGTTGGTTTCCAATTCGCCCGATCAGATTATCACGACTATTTTATCGCGAACACAGCATATTAATATTCCCAAATTGACTGAGAATGACATTGTGCTGGCTTTACTTCGGAATGCAGAACTGGAACTTACGCAACAAGATGCAGTAAATGTGTCGCGTATATCCAATGGAAGTCTTCTGAATGCATATTCGATCCTGAGCGAAGGTGATGAAAATAAACAAAACTTCGATCGCTTTGTTATGATAATGCGTTTGGCGTGGCAAGTGGGAAACCGTAAAGATCATGCATCGTTGAAAACATTGAAAAAATGGGCGGATGAAATGGCTGCTGCAGCCATTGGACGTGAACGACAGAAAAACTTTCTGACTTATTCGCAACGAATGACCCGCGAGAATTTCATTCTAAACCTCAATCATCCTGAACTTAATTACCTTACAACCTTTGAATCAGAATTTTCAAGTCGGTTTTCACCCTTTATAAATGACCGGAATGTGGAAGATCTGATGAAAGAATTTGCTTTAGCCGAACGACATATTGAACAAAATGTGAATGCCAAAATGGTGTTTTTCGATTTGGTACTCAAGGTGATTATGTTGTTGAAAAGATGAAGAAAAGTTTGAGAGTTTGAAAGTTTGACGTTTCATGTTTCGTGTTTCGCGTTTCGTGTTTCGTGTTGTTGAGAGTCGCTGTGCGATTGATTTTTTAGCGTGGAAGCGATGCTCTCAATTTAAGACATAGGTTTCATGTTCTTGCTTAACTTATTTTCTTATTTCCCATTTTCTTAATTTCTCATTTTCTCATTAAAATATTGGCTCATTGGCACATTAACATATCCCGCAAACGGGACTTCAATTTGTTCCGTTGGCATGTCTTTATTCTTTGTTCTTTTGTCTTTTATCTAAAAAATATATACCGACAGGCAATAACTCCTGTCAAATTAAACTGAAAAAACAATGGATTACACACTAAATAATGGAGGTTGCAACCTCAAAAAGAGCGGTTGCAACTGCAAAAGCAAACAAAAATTAGGCACTTTCGACTGGTTAAGCGATTTGCCTGAAACACAGCAAGACACTGATTATGTGGAGGTTCAATTCAAAAATACCCGCAAAGGTTATTTTTTGAACAGTATAAAACTCCCACTCGCAAAAGGTGATATCATTGCGGTGGAAGCCTCGCCGGGTCACGATATTGGCGAAGTAACACTGACCGGAAGATTGGTTTTGCTGCAGATGAAAAAGAATAATTACAATCCTGAACGGGCTGAAACCAAACGTGTTTACCGCAAAGCCAAAGAAACGGATATTGAAAAATACAACGAAGCGAAGGCCAAAGAACAGGAAACAATGATCAAAGCCCGCCAGATTGCCGAAAGTCTGAAACTAAACATGAAAATTGGCGATGTAGAATTTCAGGGCGATGGAAACAAAGCAATTTTTTATTACATAGCCGACGAACGCGTTGATTTCCGGCAACTTATAAAAGTATTTGCTGAAACTTTTCGCATTCGTGTTGAAATGAAACAAATCGGAGCACGACAGGAAGCAGGCCGCATTGGTGGTATTGGTCCGTGTGGTCGCGAATTGTGCTGCTCAGGTTGGATGACAAGTTTTAATTCGGTATCGACTAATGCTGCCCGCGTACAGGACATTTCACTGAATCCGCAAAAATTAGCCGGACAATGTGCTAAACTGAAATGCTGCATGAATTACGAACTCGATGCTTATGTTGATGCGTCGAAAGATTTTCCTTCGAAAGAAATCCATCTCGAAACGTTGGACAATACGTATTACCATTTCAAAACGGATGTATTCAAAGGTTTGATTTCTTATTCCACAGCCCAGAATTTTGGAGCAAATGTAGTTACAATTTCAGCTCAACGTGCTAAAGAAGTTATTTCGCAAAACAGAAAAGGCATTAAACCCGATACATTGGATGTAAAAATTGATGAAAACGCGAATGCGAAAAAAACCGAATATGACAATGCAGTGGGTCAGGATAGCTTAACCCGTTTCGATTCGCAGAAGAAACACACGGGTGGTAAATCGAACCAACAGAAAAGAAATAACAATTCAAAAGGTCAGGCGGAAGGAAAAGGAAATGGACAGCGACCACCACTTGTTGTTAAGAAAATCAATCTTGATAATTCAAAAAATGAAGCTTAGAAATTTTGCAATAACAGTATTCTTTATTTTTATATTCATATCCTGCTCTCAAAGAGATGTTTACCTACAATTTTCTCCGGTAAATGAAGCAGGGTGGAGTAAAGACAGTCTGTTTACTTTTGACATTCCGGTAAGCGACACACAAATAGCTTACAATCTTTATGTTAATATAAGAAACAGAGGAGAATATCCTTATCAAAATTTATGGTTATTTCTTGAAAAAATGACTCCCGATAGTGTCGTGTCGCGCGATACAATAGAATTTTATTTGGCCGACAATCATGGAAAATGGCTGGGAACCGGAGCTGGTGCAACCTACGAAATGCCTGTTTTATATCAACAAAATATAAAATTTACAACGACAGGAACGTATCGATATAAAATTTCTCAAGGTATGCGAGATTCGGTACTTGCAGGTATTAACGATATTGGAATGAGATTAGAGAAAACGAAATAGCACTCTCACATGGAATATCCGGTTTTTCGTCAAAATTGTAAATTGTAAATAAAAAAAATAGTAAATAATACAGTGGGTAAAAATAAATTATCCAAATTTGCCGATATGGAAACATATCCGCATGTTTTTCAGGTTTCGTCGCACGAAATAAGAAATGGTGGATCTTTTCACTTGAAAGGACAATGGAACGAAGCGTTTTTCAAAAATAACAATCCCATTGTATTGGAATTGGGTTGTGGTAAAGGCGAATATACTGTTGGGTTGGCGGCACTTTTTCCCGGGAAAAATTTTATCGGAGTCGACATCAAAGGTGCCCGAATGTGGACAGGAGCTAAAAGTTCGCTAGAAAAAGGACTAACAAATGTGGCCTTTCTGCGTACAAATATTGAAATGATTCATCACTTTTTTGCAACAAACGAAGTGACTGAAATCTGGTTGACTTTCCCCGATCCACAGATGAAAAAAGTGACTAAACGGCTTACTGCTACCAACTTCATGCAATCGTACCAGCAGTTTGTAAAACCCGATGGCGTAATACATTTGAAGACCGACAGTAATTTCATGTTTACTTATACCAGCCTAATGGTGAAGGAAAATCAATATCCCGTGCTATTTTCGTCGGACGATTTGTATGCTTCCGACTTAAATGACCCTATATTACAAATCAAAACCTATTACGAACAACAATGGCTCAATCGGGGTCTGACGATTAAGTATATAAAATGGACGCTTGAACCCCGAACAAATTTTGTTGAACCGGATGAAGAAATTGAATACGACAGTTATCGCAGCTTTGGCCGAAACCAAAGATCACAACCAGAAAATGAATAATTCTCAATTCATACATTTATGTAGAACTTTTCCTGATTAAAATTTGTTTATCCATAACTTTCAAACTTTACAAATTTTCAAACTTCTAAAAATGACTCTATATCCACAATTAATTCTTGATGCACTTACCCACGTTCGCTACCCCGGAACCGGAAAAGACATTGTAAGTTCCGGCATGGTGCAGGACAATATCCGTATCGACGGAAATAAAATTTCATTTTCAATTGTTTTTGAAAAACAAAACGATCCCTTTGCCAAATCGGTTGTAAAGGCTGCCGAACAGGCAATTCTGACCTATATTGGCGAAGATATTGATATTAAAGGCAATATTGGAATAGAAATGAAAGAAGCGCCCAAACCGAAACCTTCGGCTGTATTACCGGGAGTAAAAAATATAATTGCTGTTTTTTCGGGAAAAGGTGGCGTTGGAAAATCAACAGTTTCTTCCAATCTGGCCATTTCGCTTGCTAAATTAGGTTACAAAGTAGGATTGCTCGACGCTGACATTCACGGACCTTCGATGCCAAAAATGTTTGGCGTGGAAGATGCCAAACCTGAAATGGAGGAAATTGATGGCAAACAAATGTTGTCGCCCATCGAAAAATACGGTGTTAAAATGCTGTCCATCGGCTTTTTTGTTGATCCTAACAATGCGTTGGTTTGGCGTGGAAGCATGGCAAGTAATGCTTTGAAGCAATTAATTACGGATGCCCATTGGGGCGAACTTGACTTTTTTATCATGGATCTCCCACCCGGAACCAGCGATATTCACCTTACTTTGGTGCAAACCATGGGAATCACAGGAGCAGTCATTGTAACTACGCCTCAGGATGTGGCATTGGCCGATGCTCGAAAAGGCGTAAATATGTTTGTGGGTGATAAGGTAAATGTTCCCGTACTTGGATTGGTGGAAAATATGTCGTGGTTTACGCCTGCCGAACTGCCTGATAATAAATACTATATATTCGGGAAAGATGGCGGAAAACGTCTGGCTGAAGAATTAGGCGTTCCGTTGCTCGGTCAGATTCCGCTGGTTCAAAGCATTCGCGAACAAGGTGATGCCGGACGTCCGGTGGCGGTTGAAAATGATAGCATTACCGCTATTGCATTTCACGATCTGGCAGCGAAAGTAGTGGAACGGGTAAATTTCCGAAATGAAAATTTCGAAGCTACCAAAAAAGTGGAAATGGCAAAATAATGAAATTAAAAAAAGGAACTGAGTGAAAATTCAGTTCCTTTTTTTTTGTTGAAAATTAAAGTTTTATTGAAAACTCAATACGTCCACCAAAGCCGAGTTCAACTATTTTTTGAACAGTTGAAATTCGGGCTTCTTTAATATTATTCTCTATTTTAGAAATATACGATTTTGTAGTACCCACTTTTTCAGCAAGTTGTTCTTGCGTCATACCCAATTCCAAACGTGTATCGTGAATTAATGTACCAATTTTGAAATTTTCATAACCGTTTTCCAATTCCTCGCGTTCCATTGTTCCGCGTTTTCCGTAGTTCGTTTCTTTAAACTCTTCAAGTGTCATCAGGTTTTTATTCTTTATTTTGCTCATAACTTTTTTTATTTATTTGGTGAGTTTGCGATTTCCAATTCATATTCTAATTTTATTTTTTTCGCTAATTCAATTTCGTTTTTTGGAGTCCTTTGCGTTTTCTTTTGAAAGCCATTCATTATAACAATTAAATGTCCGTGGTCAAAGAAACAAAAAATGCGAAATATATCGCTTCCAAGTTGAACACGAATTTCATATAATCCGTCAGAATTCTCAATGTATTTCAGATATGTTTCCGGAACTCTTTCCAAGTCTTCAACCAACTCAAAAGTCCAAACAATTTTCGCTTTTACTTTTTTTGATTGTTTGTCAAAAAAATTTTGGAAGTAGTGCTTGTAAAAGGTAACCTTTCTGTATTTCAGATTTTTTTTCACGTTGCAAAGATAATGAAGTTTCCCTAAAGTGAAACTATGTATTAAAATAAAATAAATATAATTGGTTATAGTATGTACTTTAACCACAAAATTAATACTAATTCTTCCCTTTTTCATATTGTTTTTAAGTTTTAATAATTTGGGACATTTTAGTTCATTGTATTATATTAAACTATCATTTTTAAAAACACTTAACCAATTAAAAATATTTTTTTCTATCTTTACGGCTCAAATCACCGGAGTATTATTAAAAAAACCTCAGATTATTCAACCTGAAATATCACGCACATGAGACCAACAATTATTGATTTGCTCAACACAAGTGTTGAAAAATATGCTCAGAACCCATTTCTTTGGGAAAAAGTGACTACAGAATTTGTTTCCACCACGTATCTTGAAACGCAACAACAAGCCAAACTTTTTGCGGCTGGATTGCTTAATTTGGGCGTGAAATCGGGTGATAAAATCGCACTTTTATCCGAAGGCAGAAATGCCTGGATTATCAGCGAATTAGGAATTTTGTACACCGGAGCTGTAAGTGTGCCATTATCTATAAAATTGGAAGAAAGCAATGATTTGATTTTCAGATTAATACATTCCGAAGCAAAATTTATTGTTGTTTCAGGTGGTCAGTTACGAAAAATACGAACCATAGCTAGTTTATTGCCCGACATTGAAAAAGTAATTGTACTTGACGAGCAACAAGGATCTGAAGAAAAGGAAATGCCTTTAAGCAATTTACTTTCAACAGGAGCTGAATATCTAAAAAAATTACCTGAAAGTGTGAACGATCGCGCCAAAACCATTCAACCGGATGACATTGCAACCATCAGCTATACCTCGGGCACTACGGCCGATCCGAAAGGTGTGATGTTGACGCACCGCAATTACACGGCCAATGTGGAACAGGCGTTGACTTTGATGACAATTCCCACTTCTTTTCGCACACTAATCATTCTCCCGCTCGACCACTGCTTTGCGCATGTGGCTGGTTTTTATAGCTTTATGGCTTCTGGGGCAAGTGTGGCAACAGTACAATCGGGGAAAACAGGATTAGAAACATTGAAAAATATCCCCATTAACATAAAGGAAATCAAGCCAAATTTACTACTGAGTGTTCCAACATTAGCCAAAAACTTCAAAAGAAATATCGAATCAAGTATCCATGCCAAAGGTCCGGTAGTTAAATGGCTGTTTTACACGGCTTTAAAAATGTCCTATTCATATAACAAAGAAGGATTTAACAAAGGCCAGGGCATTCATAAGCTAAAAAAGCCCTTATTAAACCTATTTGATAAAATTCTATTCACCAAAGTCAGGGAAGGATTCGGAGGACAAATTGAATATTTTATTGGCGGCGGTGCACTACTCGACATTGATTTACAACGATTTTTTTATGCCATCGGAATGCCTATGTTTCAAGGCTATGGCTTATCCGAAGCTACTCCTATCATTTCGTCGAATGGATTAAAACGACACAAACTCGGTTCTTCGGGCTATTTGGTTTCCCCATTGGAATTAAAAATTTGCGACGATAATGGCAATGCCTTACCAAATTTTCAGAAAGGGGAAATTGTAATCAAAGGCGAAAATGTAATGAAAGGTTATTACAAAAACGAAAAATCAACATCCGAAACCATAAAAAACGGTTGGTTACATACCGGAGATATGGGTTATATGGACAATGATGGTTTTCTATACGTTATGGGACGTTTTAAAAGTCTGTTGATTTCGAGCGATGGCGAAAAATACAGTCCGGAAGGAATTGAAGAAGCAATTGTGGAAAACTCCTATTTTATCGATCAGGTTGTACTTTATAATAATCAAAATCAATATACTTCGTCCTTAATTGTTCCGAACAAAGAAGCCTTGAAACGATACGTTCACCGCAAAAAACCTGAACTTACCTGGGAAAGCAAAGAAGCCAAAGAATTGGCATTAAATAAATTACAACGCGAAGTGAATGCATATCGAAAAGGCGGAAAATTTGAAGGCATGTTTCCTGAACGTTGGCTTCCATCTGCAATTGCCGTAATTGGTGAACCTTTTACCGAACAAAACGGTTTAGTGAACAGCACCATGAAAGTGATACGTGGCAAAGTAGAAGAAAGGTATGTTGACCGAATCACAGCATTGTACGAAACAGGAGGAAAAGAAATTATCAACGAGAAAAATATTGAGGCAATTAGTTAGAACAAAGAGTAAAGAACAAAGAACAAAGAATAAAGAGCAACCCGAAAGCTATCGTAGTAAAGACTTAAAAAAGATTCATTTTTAAATCATCACTTCACTTTCAATATTAATTAAATATTTATAAATAAGATAATTACAACTTAAAATATGAAAAAAACCATTTTACTTTTAATTTTTTCACTGGGATCTTTCTCAATGATGAATGCACAAAATTCGGAAAGCGATTTAAATGTTGGTTTGATTGTTCAAAAAACACAACATTTATATTGGGAAAACGGTTTTGGTGCCGATTACACTTCGGATGCTTTACTAAACAGACATCTGCATTTGAAAGCAGGATACGTAACCAGCAGGTTGGGTAGCTGCATGATGTCCAATGCTGTAAAACAAGACAATTTGGTGCTAGGAGTCGATTTTCGGTTTCGTCCGAAAAAGCCGTTACAAATTTTCGCAGGTTTGAATACCGGCTTTTTCTATGCCAATTACGAAGAACCCATGTTTGATGTTTTACCAAACACATCACTTTTATTATCAGCCGAAACAGGATTGATTTACAAATTCAGGTATCCGTTTTTCTCAGTCGGTTTGTCGGCAGGTTATAATATTATAAACGGCGATGGAATTTCTAAACCTGGAACTCTATTTCCACTCTATTACAAAATGAGTCTGTTTTATAAATTAGGCACTAAAAAATAAAGAAAAGGGTTATAATATTTTGTCAATAAAAGCATTAACAAATTACTGAATACCAATTTCTTATTTTCTATTTTCCTATTTTCTTAATTTCTTAATTTCTTTTACAAAAAAAATGATTTTATAAAACATGAAAACTAAAAATATATTCCCAGTCATATTTGGATTCATCCTTGTACTTTCAGCATGTAATCCAACCCCCGAAATTGATGATACGATGCTCGATAGCGGAAAATTTTCGTTTGCAGTTCCTGATTCACTTCAGAAACGATTGGTGTCGAACTACATTGCGAATCCTACCGAAGCACAAAAAAATACTCCGGTTATCATTGCTGCACACGGTTACAGTGCCACCACTTTTGAGTGGGACGAATTACGCGAATATGCCGATTCGGCAAAAACATTTTATGTTTCACAGGTGCTTTTGGGCGGTCATGGTCGTTCGTACAAAGATTTTAAAAATTCAACCTGGGAAATTTGGCAAAGTTCAATAAGAGACGAATTTGCCAAATTGAGTCAGAAGGGATTCAAAAAAATATACTTAACAGGCTCATCAACAGGCGCCCCGCTAATTATTGAAATGTTTAAATCAACCATTTTCTCTGATTATGCCGGACTGAAAGGCGTATTTTTGATTGACCCTATCGTTGTTTCGTCCGACAAACAACTTTCGTTGGTCGGTTTATTGGGACCGGTTTTGGGATATACACTCACCGGAATGGATGAAGGCGAGGAAGGCAAATGGTATGTTTACCGCCCTCAGGAAACCCTGAAACAATTGATGGAATTAATTGACCTGACCCGCCGCGATTTACAAAATGTAATCCGGGTTTCGGACGATGTGTACATGAAAGTGTATAAATCCACCCAAGATGAATCGGCCGATCCGGTAAGTGCGGTACTTATTTATAAAGGTATAAAATTTGAATACAAAACAGTTGATGTAGAAATGGTTGACTCAAAACTTCATGTATTTACCCGATTGAGAGGTCGGCCTGAAATTACAGATAAAGACAGATCGCTGCAACGAAAAGCTTTCAGAGAAATGGAAGCGAAAATGAAATGATTAAAAGGAATTACCGTTTCTCTTGATAAACAGTTTGATTAACATTTCCAGAAAAAAAATTTGATTTATCGAAGTTCTAAGTACTTAAATTGATTTGAAATTGTATATTTGCATAAATATCTCAGAACTGATTCATAATGAATGAAAAAGCTAAATATTGGATTGATCTTTCAGATTATGATTTTGAAACTGCTATTGCTATGATGCAAACAGGGAGATATTTGTATGTGGGATTTATGTGTCACCAGACAATTGAGAAAATTTTAAAAGCATATTTTAGTGAGTTTAATTCTGAAACTGTTCCGTTT
Source organism: Bacteroidota bacterium (assembly GCA_022709605.1). GTDB lineage: Bacteria > Bacteroidota > Bacteroidia > Bacteroidales > Paludibacteraceae > Paludibacter. The sequence goes on from JAKLIM010000078.1 coordinate 10,409, forward strand.
ACCCACAGTTTGTCGTATTTAGCTAAAAAGTCTGATATTTATAATAGACTGCCTGAGGAAATGAAAAATTTTATAGATATTTTGGAACCATTGAATATTGAAGCACGTTATCCGTCTTATAAAGAACGATTAATGAAAAGTTTGACAAAAGAAAGATGCCAATCAATATTAGACAACACAAAATTATTGAAAATATGGATAACAGAGAGATTATAAACAAACTTTCAGAATATAAATTACTATTATCAAAGCATTTTGATGTAGATAAGGTAATACTTTACGGATCATTTGCAAAAGGAAATCCAAGCTCTGACAGCGATATTGATGTTGCAGTTATAGTTAATTCGATTGAAGAGGATTATTTTACTTATGCTCCTTTACTTTGGAAATTGCGCAGAGAAATTGATGACCGGATAGAACCTGTTTTAATTGAAAAAGATAATGATATAAGTGGTTTCTTGAGTGAAGTAATGCGAACAGGAGTTATTATTAATTGAAATATAATTTTTTTAAAAATATTATCCGCAGAATGTCCAAATAAATGGTAATCGCGAGACCCACTTTTGCTCACTTTAATCCAGTGCATAAAAAACAGCAGGTTGTTTTGAGGATAATCATTTAAAAAAACAACAATGAATCATACTTTTCTATTCAAAAAGTATGATTTTCTGTTGTTAGATAATAATTAAACCAATTTTCCTACCAGAAATATCATAATATATCAATTATTTAAAAGTGTGGTTACTAATGCACTTATTTTCTCCAAATAATATACATCTGTTTCGTCTAATACATTAAATCGGTCACTGTCAATGTCCAGAACACCTGCTACTTTTCCGGTGTTTTCAAAAACAGGAATAACTATTTCGGCGACCGAAAGACTGCTGCAAGCTATGTGTCCCGGAAATTGTTCAACATCAGGCACTAAAATGCTTTTTGCGTCTTTCCAGGCGGTTCCACACACGCCTTTTCCAAACCTGATGCGTGTACATGCAACCGGTCCCTGAAACGGACCAAGCACTAATTCATTTTCTTTTATCAAATAAAAACCCGTCCATAACCAACCGAAAGTCTGATGCAATGCGGCACAAATATTGGCAAGATTGGCGATAAGATCTTTTTCTGAACCCGTAAGCGCTTCAATCTGAGGAATTAATGCTTCGTACTTTTCTGCTTTAGATGCTGAATCGGATATGTGAAGTTGTTCGGACATATTTTTTTATTGCAAAAATAAGACATTTCATTTTTTATTTTGTCAAAAATGAAAAGGATAATTAAAAATCGCCTGATTTTAACATTTATTCGTTTAATAGAATTGATAAATTTAAAAAAAATCTGTTCCTTTGCATTTCTGAATATTTATTTATAAAAAAAACTTTTTAGAACATTCACTTAATATACAACAACATGAAAATGAAAAACTTAAGAATTATTAATCTGATTTTTCTTCTCGCCTTAACCATCAGCACATTTGCACAGCAATTGATGCCTGTACCTATCGACCCAAAAATTCGATATGGTAAACTTGAAAATGGACTCACGTATTACATTCGTCACAACGAACAACCCAAACAAAGGGCAGAATTTTACATTGCCCAGAATGTAGGTGCAATACTTGAAAATGATGACCAAAACGGTCTGGCTCACTTCCTTGAACACATGTGTTTCAATGGAACTAAAAACTATCCAGGAAAAGGTGTTATCAATTATTTAGAATCAATTGGAGTTAAATTTGGTACTAATATTAACGCCTACACTTCGCTGGATGAGACAGTTTATAACTTATCGGACGTACCTACCATTCGCGAAACAATTATTGACAGTGCTTTGCTGGTATTACACGACTGGTCTAGTTTTGTTTCGCTCGAAGAAAAGGAAATTGATTCGGAGCGCGGTGTGATCCGTGAAGAATGGCGTACAGGTGCTGGAGCAGAACGCCGCATGTGGAAAGAATCGAGCAAATTGAAATACCCCGGTTCGCAATATGCCAAACGCGATGTGATTGGTGATACAGCTGTTATC
>JAKLIM010000079.1 GCA_022709605.1 Bacteroidota bacterium
TCGGCCATAAGCACATGAGCCGTTACGCCATTCACGGCTATGTTGAATGACCAAACCTGAACAAACAGTAATTCAATATTATATAATGTCAACACGCAGGCAATTCATAAGAAGGAGATATTGTTATCGGTAAATAAGGAATTACAGTATTTTGTAAATAATAAACAAATTCCTTTCGAAAATTTACAGACTGTTTTAGCTGCCGAAATCAACAAAGACAGCGAAGCTTTCATTGTTTTGCGATGCGATAATACCTTATCGGTTCAACAATTGGTGGATGTGTTGGAAATCGGGAATAACCTGAATGTAAAAATGGTTTTAGCTACAAAAAAAGAATAAGCTTAATAAATTGAACCTTAGACATTTCTACCACACAAAATGAATCCACTAAAGAAATATAACAGCAATCTGATTGCAGCCATCGGTACTTTGTTAGTATACGGGTTGTTGTTTGGAGCTTTGAGCTATAATTTCTCGGGTAGTGGTGATTCATCGCAATTGTCGGATACTGATTTAGACCAACTTGAACTTAACATGGAGGATTTTTCACCTGAAATTTTGGAAGAAACTGCTCCGGGTAAAGATCCGCTTACAGAAAAAACCGATAAAGCTTCGGAAAGCATTTCGAAAGAAAAAGGGTCCGCCAAAAGCACTCCATCGAGTCAGGCTTCCGTGCCTGAAATCGAAGAATTCAGGGAAATTGTGGAACCCGATACTCTTACACCTCAAAAAAAAGACATTGTGGAATTAATGAAAATCGATACCGCAAAAAAAATAATCCCTAATGATTCGGCTATACTTGCTCAGGTAATAAAATCAGAAACGAATATTACTGCGAACGAAGATTATATGCTCCGGCGACAAAAAGAAATTGAACGTTATGAGTTTTATAAGAAAAATTATAAAATGATTCGAAATTTCAAAAAAGTTTATCCGTATGTATTGAAAACGCGTGAAATAATGGAAAACCTGAATGCGCAGCTGGCTGTTATGACAAGCGAATCGGAAAAGAAAAAGCTGATATCAAAAACAGAAAAAGTACTTTTTGATGAATATGAAAATGCTGTTTTAACCATGTCAATTACGCAGGGCAAATTGCTCCTTAAACTGATTGCCCGCGAAACAAATAAAACGGGATACGAAATTATTAAAGAGTACAAAGGCGCTTTTTCAGCTACCTTTTGGTATGGAGTTGGCAAAATTTTCGGTACAGATATAAAAACAGAATTTAAAGCGCAGGAAGACACTTTAATTATAAATATGCTCGACAAATACAAAAATAATGACCTTTATTAATTGCCGTATTATTTAAACTCTATCATAAACTCAGTCAGACTTTTCGATGAGGGAATACCAATTTTTTTACGAATTCGGGAGCGTGCAACCTCAACTCCTTTGAGCGAGATATTCATCAGGTGAGCAATATCTTTGCTACTTAAATTTAGTCGCAGGTAAGCACAAAACCGTAAATCGTTTGAGGTTAACTCGGGATAATTGATATGCAAATTACGGAAAAAGTTTTCATGAATCCGATCGAAATTCTTTTGAAATATAGCCCAGTCGTCGTCAGATGTAATATTTTCATCGATCAATCGAATTAATTTATCATAATATTTATTAGGATATTGAGTGCCGAGTAATTGTTTTTGAGAAATAATTTCCTCTTTTATATTGGCCAGAATTTCATTCTTCTTGATAATAGTCATGGTCGACTCAGCAAGTTCTTTGCTTTTCAGGGTCAATTCCGATTCGAGCTTTTCATTTTCGAGCGCAATAATTTGTCGTTCGCGTTTCTCAATTTCCTTTTTCCGGAGTTCTTCATGATCGCGATCTATCTTTTCTTTTTTGATGATAAACAAACGTTTAACATATAAATAAATACCGTAAAAGAGTAATAGCAGCAATAAAAAATAAATCACTTTGGCTATGTTACTCAGGTAAAATGGTGGTTTTACAACAAATTTGTAGGATAAATGACTCAGCTTAAAACCACTTTTTGAGAAAACTTCAACTTTAAGTTCATAATTTCCATAGGGTAAATAATTATATATTTTTACCGACGATTCTTTGGGTTCACTCCAAACTTTATCCAAACCTTCCAGTTTGAAACGAAATTCAAGATTATTCAGTCGCGCATAATTTGGATAAAAAACATTGAATATCAAACTATTCCGTTTAAAAGGAGTATGTGGTATGATCGAATCGGACAATGATAAATTTACTAATTCCTTCGATTCAACATCGGTGGCCTGAACCGATTTAATCTGAAGTTGCACATCCTCTTTGATTAAACCCCGTTTACCAGTGTGATAAAGCGCCAACCCATTTTCTAACGTAAATAAACATTCGTTATCCGAAATGGGAATTATATTTTGATATTCATCCACCGACTGATTAAAAAACATAGAATATTGAACTATATCAAGCAATTTCGAGCCTTCAGATTTCACCTGAAACAAGGCAGCTTCACCATCCTTTATAAACCAAAATAAATCGAATGCGAAATGACTAACCCGATACGAATTCGAAAAACTACCCAGATTTTTATTCAATTCGCTGTGCGGAATAATTTTTTTATTGATATCGTCAAACGTATAAAAACTTAAATGGTCGGTAAAAACAACCCTGTTATTGACCGAAAAAACATTAATATTAATTTTGTTTTTCTGATCGAGAGATCCATAAGTTTTTATTTCTTCGATTTTTCGCAAATCAGTTGAAAGCTTTATTTCGTAAAGCCCCTGGTGCAAATGGCTTGCCCAAATTGTACCTGTGTAATCAATTTCGATGTATCGGATCGGATTAATAAAATTGTCGACAACATGGCTAAACGTCCAGGCTCCATCTTTTTTCAAATAGATACAAAGCTGTGTATAAGTACCTTGTACCAGTACCTCCTGACCATGAATGATCCCTTTTTTAATGCACATTCCTCCTTTTACGGGCGAAATTATTTTGACTGCCCGTTTCGAAATTTGGTAAGTTTCTTCATTATTTCCACAAAAATATTGTCCGTCAATTTCTGCAATATTCCAAACCTGTCCTTTTATAGCCGATTCCAACCGTACATCGGAAACAAACTTTTTATTTTTATCAAAAATTGCCGAAAATAATCCCTGATTAGTAGCAATATACAAATACGGAGCTTCGTAGCCCAACGAATAAATTGCACCCACCGAAGGGGTGAAAGAGTTGATATATCGAATGGATGAGTTTAACTGTATCAACGAAATACCTTTATCGAGGCTCAACCACAAATTATTATCTTTATCGCAATACATTCCAAGTACTGTGTTGTTTTGCAGCACATTAGAAGTATTGAGAGTCCAAAGTTTTTCACCTGTTTTGGTGAGTGCAGTCACTCCGTTCATAATTGTTCCCAACAAAATCAACCCATCATTCGAAATAACTGCCCTGTTTATCTCAGCCTTTCGCAATTCAGTATCTGCATTAGTCGAAAACCGCGTAACAATATTGCCATCATACAAATATAAACCATCTGATTTTGTGACAATTAAAGCACGTCTATCGTCGTAATTTAAAACACTTATTACGGGATTTTTTATCGAAAAATTATTTACCGGTGAAATTTGTATGGTTGGAAAGTTCAGTTGACAGAATCCAAAGTCATTGGCGTGCGTGTAAATTTTGTTTTTATACGTATTAAAAAACAGGAAAGTGTAAGGACAACGGTACCCTTTTACGTTATTTCCATCGTAAGTAAAATAGGAAGTAAACGACTGAAAAATTATAATGCCATTGAATTCAATTATTTTCCAGATTTCATCGTTCTTCATTTCATAATTTTTGAGCTTTGAAGAAATTGAAACATAATTGAAACGCCCAAAGGAATCACGTTCGAAATATCCGAATTCTTCGAAAGAGCCGGTATAAATCCGATCACTTTTATCAATCAAAAGCGAACGAACCATTTTATTTTGAGGAAGTTTATGAGTGGTCCAAATGGTCCCGTCAAATTGAATTAATCCATTGTTATTGCCGAAAAACATTTGACCATCAGCAGTTTGACCTACAGCCCAGTTTTGGTTAGATGCATTATAATCCTTTTTGGTATATTGCTTTACAATAGGTGTAAATTCTATTCCGTGTAGTAAGACTAAATTGAAACAAAAAAATATTGAAAATAACAGATATTTCAATCGACTATAAATTCTCATACTGAATATTTATGATTACAATAAATTAAGCATTGAAAAGCACATTAATTTATCTAAAAGATTAGATTTTTTGGATTAATATTCAAAATTAGAAATAATTTCTGTATTTAACAGTGTAATTCATTAAAATTTACAAAATACGAATGATTTCATTTCAATTTAAGTCTGTATCTTCATGTGCAGGCCAAAAATATTGTTTTATCATAAAAAAAAGCTGACCTTTTGTTGTCAGCTTTAATTTATTTAAGTTTATCCATAAACTTCTTTATATCAATTAAAAATCGTTCATGAGTACCTTCTCCTATCAAATCGCCCTTGGCATCAAACGCTTTTAGTTCAAAGTTAAATTTCCTGCCTTCGTTCGATATTAAAGTAGCTATGCATTCAATTTCGGTACCTATCAAGCTGGCTTTTAAATGCTTAACGCTTATTGCCGTTCCTACACTCGAACTTCCTTCGGGCAAAGGAATAAGCTGCATGGCCGTATTTTCCATTAAAGCAACCAATGATGGTGTTGCAAATACCGGTAATAAACCTGAACCCAGCATTTCTGCCGATTGATTTTCGGTAACAATTATTTTTTGACTAAATGTATTGTTCATGTTTTTTTAGATAAAAGAGCAAAGATAAAAGAAAAAATAAAAAACGAGTTTTTCAACTCGTTTTTTATCAAAGTATTTTATTAAATCAATTATCCACAACGCGAATAACCGCAATTATTACACGTTAAACAACCTTCCTGATAAACCAAACTTTTTTGACCACACGACGGGCAAACCTGTTCTGAAATCTGAGTGCCATCAGGAATATATTTCTTCAGCGCGCGTTCCACTCCCACTTTCCAGGTATTAATGGATTCGCTGTCCAGTTGCAAGCCCGATACCAGTTTAATAACCTGATCGATAGGCATTCCGTAGCGCAAAACACCTGAAATTAATTTGGCATAGTTCCAATATTCCTTGTCGAATTTATGCGAAAGTCCTTCAACAGTAGTTTTATAACCGCGTTTATTTTCAAACTGAAAATCGTATCGTTTACTGCCATTTTCGTCCAGCGTTTTAATAATTTTACCATCCGTAATTGTTTTTGGCAAAAGAATTCCCTCTTCATCATCAGCCAATCCGGTAAAAATCTCGTACGGACGACCATCTTTCAATCCTACAAACGCAATCCACTTGTCTTTTGCATTCTGAAAACGAACCACATCGCAATGTAACTCTTTCGGACGAACCAAATGCTCTTCATTATAAGGATAGCAAATTTTCTTTTCATCTTTACTTTCCTCTTTGTTTTCTTCAACTGCAACCAAAACACCGGTTCTGCAACCATCACGATAAACAGTCACTCCTTTGCAACCACATCGCCAGGCTTCTTCATAAAGTTGACCTACAAGCTCTTCGTCAACATTTCCCGGAAGATTTATGGTTACACTGATGGAATGATCTACCCATTTCTGAATACGTCCCTGCATCTGCACTTTTTTCATCCAGTCTACGTCATTGGCAGTGGCTTTATAATAAGGTGATTTTGCAACCAAATCATCCACTTCTTCTTTCGAATATTTTTTAGTGGTCGAATAGCCATTCGCTTCCATCCAGGTTACAAATTTATGGTGGAAAACGATGTACTCTTCGAAAGAATCCCCACTTTCATCTGTAAAATCAACACGAACATTTTTATCGTTCGGATTCACTTTCCGGCGACGGGTATAAACCGGCATAAATACAGGTTCGATGCCCGAAGTGGTTTGAGTCATGATACTTGTAGTGCCTGTTGGTGCAATTGTTAAACAAGCAATATTTCTGCGACCATATTGAACCATCAGTTCATACAATTCAGGATCGGCTTCGCGCAAACGGTTGATAAACGGATTATTTTCTTCACGCTTGGCATTGTAAACACTAAATGCACCTCTTTCTTTGGCCATTAAAACCGACGAACGGTAAGCAGCCAAAGCCACAGTTTTGTGCACTTCTACCGAAAAATCCGTTGCCTCGTCGGTTCCGTATCTGAAACCGAGCGCTGCCAACATATCACCTTCACCTGTGGTACCAACTCCGGTACGACGACCCTGTGTTGTTTTTTCTTTAATTTTTTCCCACAATTGAAATTCGGTATTTTTGATGTCATTATCTTCAGGATCAGAATCGATTTTATAAATAATTTTATCGATTTTCTCCATTTCCAAATCAATAATATCATCCATTATTCGTTGCGCATAGCCTACATGCGTTTTGAAAAGGTCAAAATCAAAATAAGCTTCGGGAGTAAATGGATGTTGTACATACGAATATAAATTGATGGCCAACAAACGGCAACTATCGTACGGACAAAGTGGAATTTCGCCACACGGATTGGTCGAAACTGTTTTATATCCCAAATCGGCGTAACAATCAGGAACAGACTCTTTTATGATAGTATCCCAAAACAGAATGCCCGGTTCGGCCGATTGCCATGCATTATGAACAATTTTTTTCCACAATGCATTGGCGTCAATTTCTTTTTTATACCAAGGATCTTTTGACAATACCGGATATTGTTGCGTGAAAGTATTATGAGCTAAAGCAGCCTCCATAAAATCATCGTGAATTTTTACCGAAACATTGGCACCCGTCACTTTTCCGGAATCCATTTTAGCATCGATAAATAATTCAGAATCGGGATGTTTGATTGAAACGCTCAACATTAGCGCACCGCGACGACCGTCCTGAGCCACTTCGCGGGTCGAATTTGAATAGCGCTCCATAAAAGGCACAATACCTGTTGAGGTCAATGCCGAATTATTAACCGGCGAACCTTTGGGACGGATGTGCGATAAATCGTGTCCAACACCACCACGGCGTTTCATAAGTTGAACCTGCTCTTCATCAATTTTAATAATTGCACCATAGGAATCCGAATCACCGTCGAAACCAATTACAAAGCAATTTGACAATGAAGCAACCTGATGCTCGTTTCCGATTCCAGTCATTGGACTTCCCTGCGGAACAATGTACTTGAAATTGCGAAATAGTTCAAAAAGTTCATCTTCGTTCATAGGATTCGGATACTTTTGTTCTATCCGTTCAATTTCACGTGCCAGCCTGCGATGCATGTCATCCGGAGTTAACTCATATACGTTTCCGTATGAGTCTTTTAATGCATACTTGGTCGACCATACTTTGGTTGCGAGTTCGTCTCCTTTAAAAAATTCTAAAGAGGCTTCTCCAATTTCTTCCTGAGAGTAAGTTTTTGTTTCCACAATTATTAAATTTCTAAATTAACTAATAATTAGTTATTTGATGTATGTTATCTCCCGATTTATTCGGGGTACAATTTTAATCAATTATTCTTTATTGTGCAATATGTTGGACTATATTTTTTTCAGAATAAAAATAAAAGTTTCCGGAAATAAATTATATAAATCTGTATATCAATGATATAAAAATTATAAAATGAGAAATAATTTCCGAAAAAGAAATTTATTTAACTTATAGCATTAATTATAAAAATAATGGAGAGATTTGAATGAAGAATAATAATGACAACTCATTATTATCATTTGGTAAGTATTATTGCGCTATATTTCCATTTTCGACCGTAAAAATATACGCATCACGATCGAGTTGGTAAAGAAGTTGATCTAAATGTTCACGATTAGTGTCCGTAATAAATATTTGTCCGAAGGTTTCGCCCGAAACCAATTCAACTATTTGCTTCACTCGTTTGGTATCCAGTTTATCAAAAATATCATCGAGCAAAAGCAGCGGCGACAAATTATGTATACGTTTCAGAAAATTAAATTGCGCAAGTTTCAGCGAAATGAGGCAGGTTTTATTTTGTCCTTGCGAACCAATTCGTTTGATTGGATGATTATCGAGCAACATTTCAAGTTCATCTTTGTGAATTCCCTGCGTCGAGTAGCCAAGAATTTTATCACGGTCGCGGGTTGCCGATAAACTTTGCCCAATGTCTTTTACGTCGTGTTGCGATTGGTAGGTCAATGTAATTTTTTCGTTGTCGCCCGAAATATTACTGTAATATTCCTGAAAAATGGGAACAAATTCAGTGACAAACGATTTGCGTTTTTCGTAAATAGCGGTGCCGTGATAAACCATTTTCTCTTCCCAGATTTCGAATAAGGCAGCATCAATCATTTGTTCCTGCTTCAGCAAGGCATTTCGTTGTTGCAAAGCATTGTTATAATTCAGCAAATGTTCCAGATAGATGTGATCGTATTGCGAAATTACGCCATCGATAAATTTACGTCGTTCGTCGCTGCCTTCGGAGATTAAAACAGAATCGTCGGGCGAAACCAGCACAAGAGGTAAAAGTCCGATATGGTCAGCAAGTCGCTCGTATTCTTTTTTATTACGCTTGAATTGTTTCTTCTGTCTTCGCTTCATTCCACAATAAATCTCCTCTTCCGAATCATGAATATTGTATTTTCCCTGAAGCATGAAGAACTCTGTTTCATGCATAATATTTTGTGAATCAATGGGATTAGAATGACTTTTGCAAAACGACAAATAATATATAGCATCCAGCACATTGGTTTTTCCCATTCCATTATCACCAATAAAACAATTGATTTTGGGTGAAAACAGAAGGTTGGCTTCGGTTATGTTTTTATAGTTTAATATGGAAAGTGATTCTAAGCGCATCTTGTTCAGAAATTTTTAAAACACAAAGGTAATACTATTTTGCCGGAAAAAATCGGCGAATCCTGATGAGTTATTAACAAGATTTATATGCTATTTTTGAATAAAAATTGACACGTTTCGTATAAAAATTGTAATTTTGCAACAATTACAAAAAAAATGAACCCTTGTGAAAAAAAATATTTTACCTATCTGTTTCTGCATTTTTCTTTTTATAGCATCCTGCAAAAGCGATCGAAAGGAAATTTCACCAACAAAACAAACTGCTCATGCTGCCGATTCAGTCATTATTGATTGTAATTATACAATTGAAGAAGCCTTAAAAGGTACGAAAGCGCCTCAAAAAACGATTAATAAACTCACATTAATTGATGTAAAATATTATTCTATGGATGGAAAAATTCATCAGGGTCAGATACTTACAAATCAACTGATTGCGAATGAACTGAAAGAAATTTTCGAATTCATTCTGAAAGAAAAATTTCCGGTGGCACAGGTTATTCCCATTGTAAAATACAACTGGAATGACGAATTATCGATGATAGCAAACAACACTTATAGTTTTTGCTACCGCAATATCGGTTATTCGAAACATGCCAAAGGAATGGCCATTGATATTAACCCGTTCCAAAATCCGATGCGCTGGAAAAAGGAATATTCATTCCGGAAAGACGTTCCCGAAGGTGCAATTTATAATCCGGAAGTTCCCGGAACATTTACACCTGAACATGCAGTGGTTCAAAAATTCAACGCCATGGGGTTCAAATGGGGACGAGATTTCAAACGAAATGATGATGACCATCACTTCGAAAAGCGATGAAGAAACCATTAAAAATATCAACTTTTGTTGTATAATGATATTTAAATCAGTAATTTTGCAACAATTTTTGAAAAATACCAAATAATAACTTACAATTTTAAATTTATATAATATTATGGCAAAACTTACAAGAGAAGATGCTTTACTCTATCACTCGCAGGGGAAACCCGGAAAAATAGAGGTAATCCCTACCAAACCTTACAGTTCGCAACGCGATTTATCATTGGCCTATTCACCGGGCGTAGCAGAACCTTGTCTCGAAATAGAGAAAAATCCCGAAACCGCTTACGATTATACTTCGAAAGGCAATTTGGTGGCTGTAATCTCAAACGGAACCGCCGTTTTGGGTTTAGGCGATATTGGTGCCATGGCCGGAAAACCGGTGATGGAAGGAAAAGGCTTGCTTTTTAAAATTTTTGCAGGAATCGATGTGTTTGACATTGAAGTAGATGAAAAAGATCCCGAAAAATTTATTCAGGTGGTGAAAGCCATCGCTCCTACTTTTGGAGGCATAAACCTGGAAGACATAAAAGCGCCCGAATGTTTCGAAATTGAAGAACGACTGAAAGCTGAACTGGATATTCCATTGATGCATGATGATCAGCACGGTACCGCCATTATTTCGTCGGCCGGATTAATAAACGCCCTCGAATTGGTAGGCAAAAACATTGAAGAAGTAAAAATTGTGGTGAACGGAGCAGGCGCAGCAGCCAATTCGTGCACACAATTATACATGATGCTTGGTGCCAAACTCGAAAACATTGTAATGGTCGATTCCAAAGGTGTTATCAACATGGAACGCACCGATTTGAACTCGCGCAAAAAACCATTTGCTACCAGTCGGAAAATCACGACCCTTACCGAAGCGGTAAAAGATTCGGACGTATTTTTGGGATTATCCATTGCCGGCGTATTATCAAAAGAAATGGTACAGTCGATGAATATCAACCCGATTGTATTTGCATTGGCCAATCCAAATCCTGAAATTTCGTACGATGATGCGATTGCAGCCCGTCCCGATATAATTTTTGCAACCGGACGTTCCGATCATCCGAATCAAATCAATAACGTGATTGGATTTCCGTATATTTTCCGCGGGGCGTTGGATGTTCGCGCCAAATGCATCAACGAAGCCATGAAATTAGCTGCGGTGAAAGCCATTGCCGAACTCACCAAAAAACCGGTGCCCGATGTAGTGAATGCCGCATACAACCTGAAGCGTCTGCAATTTGGCAACGAATACATCATTCCCAAACCACTCGATCCACGCTTGTTAACCATTGTAGCTCCGGCAGTTGCAAAGGCGGCCATTGATTCGGGTGTTGCACGAAAAGAAATTACCGACTGGGAAGCTTATGGTAATAAATTACGTGAAATGATGGGACATGATAATAAAATGTTACGTCGTTTTTACGAAACTGCCCGCACCAGTCCTAAACGTGTGGTATTTTCCGAATCGAATCACATCAACATGCTTAAAGCTGCCGAAGCAGCGTTGGCCGAAGGTATTTGTTTCCCAATTCTGTTAGGAAACGAAGAAAAAATTGGCAATATTGCTGCCGAGAATCAAATTGATTTAACCGGTATCGAAATTATCAACCTTCGTCACGACCGCGAAGAAGAACGCCGCCTCCGGTTTGCTCAAATACTTGCCGACAAACGCAGTCGCGAAGGTATGACATTCGACGAAGCGTACGAAAAAATGTATGAACGCAACTATTTTGGCATGATGATGGTTGAAGTAGGCGATGCAGATGCTTTAATTACAGGTGTTTATACCAAGTATGCCGATTCAATTCAGGCCGCCAAAGAAGTTATCGGAATTCGCGATGGCTTGAAACACATTGCTGCCATGCACATTTTGAACACCAAAAAAGGAACATTCTTCCTTGCCGATACGCTGTTCAATCGTCACCCGAATTCTGAAACACTTATCGACGTGGCCAAACTGACTTACAATACGGTTAAATTCTTCAATCACGAACCGGTTATGGCCATGCTTTCGTATTCGAACTTTGGTTCCGACAAACAGGGAAGCCCCGCAAGTGTGCACGAAGTGGTTTCAAAATTACACAATGAGCAACCCGAAATGGTCGTTGACGGCGAAATGCAGGTAACATTTGCATTAAACAAAGAATTGCGCGACAAAAAATTCCCGTTCTCAAAACTAGCCGGAAAAAATGTCAACACATTGATATTCCCTAATTTAAGCTCAGCCAATACAGCTTACAAAATGATGCTCGAAATGGGATTAGCCGAAACAATTGGTCCGATTCAAATGGGATTGAACAAACCGATTCACATTCTTGATGTCGAAAGTTCAGTGCGCGATATTGTAAATATGACCGCCATTGCAGTTCTTGACGCCATGGTTCAGGAGCAAATTGACAAAAATAAAATGTAATTAAAAAAGTTTTTTCCAACTTAAAGAGTTTCTGCGATAATTACCAAATGCGGGTAATTAATTGCAGAAACTTTTTTTGTAAAGCATGTTAAATAACAATTTAAATATTTATTAAAAAACATATTTTAATATAAATTATTTTAATATCTTTGCAGTAACAAGCATAAAAATCAGGATTTTTTATGTAAAAGCATTCAATAAGAGTATGTGAATAAGGAGTTAGCATACCGGAAATTGAGTTTGGATAGGAACGTGTTAACTGTAATCCTAGATATTAAAAATTCGTTGAGTTACGAAGCTAACGACTAAAAAGTGACAATTGAATATTAACAACTTACGCGGTCGTCATTCAGAATAGTA
>JAKLIM010000008.1 GCA_022709605.1 Bacteroidota bacterium
TCTTTCAGAAAAATGTTACTAAGTAATTGACAAAATATAATGTCGTTTAAATAATAAAGAATAGAACGCAGATTTTAAGGATTAAGGGGATCGAAGATGCTGACTTGAAGGTATAAAAACGGATATCATTTAAACGGATTGAAAACTGATTAAAGTCATGTAAACATGACTGATAATACTTAAGTTGTTTAAAATCATTCCGATTTATCGGAACCAGCGGTCAGCGACCAACGGGAGATAATTAAAATCCGTCCCGAGAATTCGGTATTTGATCCGTTATATCAGCGTTTATCCGCGTTCCATACTTTTCTTTTTTTAATACAATAATGCGACGTTATTCTTTTTTTTCTATTGCTTAAATCCTAACTTGCCGAAAAACATGTTCATAAAAATCAGATATTCGGGTTTATCCATCTTCCTTACCCTTTAGAAACTAAACGATATCCAACTGACTTTTTCTGTTCATCGAAATACATAATAGTTATTAAATACATAAATAATTGTGGTTTTTTATGTAGTTGATTTTATAAATTTTATAATTGTTTTCAATATAAATTTGAAGTATTAAACAATTTAAATTATAACAATTTGATATATTATTTGTTTTTTTTATTGCATTATGTTTACAATTACAGGTGCTCTTAACAGTAAATTCACATTAACTGTTTATAAACAAACATATAAATAAGTATGAAAAAAGAATGTAAACTAACTTTTTATGTGTAAATTTGTACTCCTTTTAAAAAAACAGGAATAATTTCTAAAATAGAATTTCAATCCTATAATCAGTCAAAATATTGATATTTAATAATATAATTAAATTTTGTTCAATAAAATGAATTATTCTGCTGTATTATTTATTTCATACCTTAATATTTTTCTATCGGTATTGTTATTGATTAATAACTGGAAAAAAAACAGGAGCATACTATTTTTAAGTGCTTTTTTGGTAATCTATTCAATATACGGAATATCGGCTGGCTTGCAAATTGATGGAGGACCGGTGTGGTTATTTGCAGTCATCCTAAACAATTTTGCTCCGTTTTATTACTTGTTTCCCGTTATGTTGTATTTCTATGTGCGTAATACACTTTCCGATTCTATATTTTTCAGAAAAACGGATTTTCTACATTTTATACCTTTTATTATCAATCTTATAGCCATTATTCCTTATTTACTCACCTCTTTCGATTATAAATATTCTGTTGCAGAGAAGTTGATGTGTAATAACGATGCTTATTTGGCATTCGATTTTAAATTGTTTTACCCTCATATCTTCAATCAGATTGCACGACCGTTACAATTTTTTATTTATCTGATTGCCTGTGGAATACTTATTATTAGGTTCTTACCTAAGTTGAAGGCATCGACCGGACTTGTGAAAATGCAATTGAATTTTTTGATTATCAGTATTTTTAGCATTATAGTCTTTTTTCTGGTTATAACTTTGATGCATATTTTTATTGCCATTTATCAAATAGTCCATACAAATCAAGTTGTTACTTTCAATTATACAGAAAAACTGTTTTTATTGATATCTAGTTTTAATTTCATTATACCATTATTTATATTGTTGAATCCAAGGTTTTTGTATGGTTTGCCACAAACTAAGTTTCAAGTCGAAAAAGCTGAGAACAATCTTGAAAATGTCAATTCAATAAAATCGAACAAGAAGCAGAACTCTTCTAATATTAAAGAGGATGAGAATGAATATTTTAAATTGCTTTCCGAAAGAATAATGCATTACCTTGAACAGGAGAAGCCGTATCTGAATCCCGATTTTTCGGTTATGGATATTTGTACCAAATTAAATACACCACGTCATCACGTTCAGTATTGCATGAATGTGATTTTGAATAAGAAGTTCGCAGAATTAAAAAATGAATTAAGGGTAAAATATGCTATTGAACTTCTACAGAATGATAGCGAAAAAAACAAATCGTTTGAAGGAATTGGAAATTTGTCGGGTTTTGCGTCTAATTCAAATTTCTATTCAAGCTTTAAAGAAGTTACAGGATATACACCAAAGGCCTGGATAGAAAGTAATAAGGATTTGAAGGTTGAGAGTCTGGGATGATAGAGTTCTAACTCTGTCAATTAAGATTTAGTAGGGTGTAGTTGGTAGAAGATAGTAGGTAGATGGTAGTAGGTAGTTTGTAGATGGTAGTAGGTAGTTTGTAGAAATAGATATTAGTAATATTAATAAAATAAGCAAACCGCTTGTCCCTTGATAAACTTAAATTTCAATTTATTACCCCAAAAAAAATGAGGCTGTCTTAAAAAAGACAGCCTCATTTTTGAGATATAAGTTATGGGTTATTTTGTAGCAGCTGGAGTAGCAGGAGCAGCATTAGTAATACCTAATTTTTTCTTTACCAACGAAGTAATATCATTCGATTTTGGTGAATTATAAACTATATTTTGAGTTGACATATCAAATATATAGGTATAATTATTTTCGCTAGCTACTTCTTTAATCGCTTTTTTTACTTTATCCAATACAGGAGCAACTAATTCTTGTTGTTTTTTCTGTAAATCGGTGTACGACGATTGTTGGAAAGTATTGATACGTTGCTCGATGTCTTGAATTTCGCTCAATAAAGCTGTTTTGATACCTTCTGCCATTGTGGCTTGTTTATCCTGATATTCTTTTACTTTTGCAGTATATTCGTCCTGCATTTTGGCTAAAACTGATTTCCACTGCGTGTTTAAATCTGCAATGTCTTTCTCTACTTTATCAAGTTCGGGCATTACCGAAACAATTTCCTGAAAGTTTACATGACCCAATTTAGCATCTTGTGCAAAGAGTGAGATAGGTAGTGCACAAAGCACCATTAAAACTAATTTTTTCAACATGATTTTTTTTTAATTTATTTTTTTTGATTATTTATTTCTGTTTATTTTTTTTGCGAATGCAAATTTAGAAAAATTATTTTGAATAGCCTAATTTAGTGAGTATTACATCGCTGACATCCAACGTAGGTGACACAAATATTACGCTCATGGCAGAACTTTTGTCGAAAACCAGACTCAGATCTTTTTCTTTGCTAATTTCCTGAATAGCTGTATAAATCTCATCCTGAATGGGTTTCATCAAACTCTGACGTTTTTTGAATAATTCACCTTCGGGGCCAAAATAGGTACGTTTCAATTCCTGAGCTGCTTTCTCTTTGGTTACAATTTCTTCTTCGCGTTTTACCTTGAGTTCGTCAGTCAGAAATACAAGTTCTGTCTGGTAGTTTTTGTACATTTTTTGTACTTCCTGCAATTGGGCTTCTACTTCAGATTGCCACTTTTTCGAAACCTGATTCAATTGTTCATTGGCCGATTCGTATGCAGGAATATTTTTCATAATGTATTCCATATCGACCATAGCAAATTTCTGTGCAAATCCTGAGTAGGAAATACCTGAAATCAAAAGGAGAATAATAAATAATTTTTTCATCTTAAATTTTTTATTTTATGATTTAACTTTTTACCGGTTTATTGTCAATTACAAATACTTTGCCAAAAATTTTATTTCGAAAAATCGTTTTCAAAAGAACTTCAAAACATTGAAGATTTTTGAAAGTTAAAAAAAAAACTTTTTCATCAGAACTTCAAAACATTGAAGATTTCAACTTTTCGAAAGAAACGTTCCTGCCTGCGGTAGGCAGGTTCAACTCTTCCCCGATAGTTATCGGGGTTGAAAAAGTTTATTTGAAAAGTTTATGTTGAAAAGTTTACAATTCCTGACCAAGTACAAAGTGGAATTGGCTTCCGCTCGTTGCACCTGTAGAACTTACTTTGTCGAAACCATAGCCCCAATCGATTCCCATCATACCAAACATAGGTAAAAATATACGTACACCCACACCTGCTGAACGTTTCAACTGGAACGGATCGTAGTCTTTAATTTTATTGAAACTATTTCCGGCTTCGAGAAAAGTCAACATGTAAATGGTGGCTGATTGCTCAAGCGACAATGGATACCTTAGCTCCATGGTGAATTTATTGTATAAATAACCGCTCATGCTCGAACCTGTTGCGTTGTTATAAGGTAATAATGAGCCACTTTCGTAACCACGCATCGAAACATATTCGGTACCATAACTTGTATAGGCTGACATTCCATCGCCTCCCATGTAATAGGTTTCGTAAGGTGAACGTGCATTATCATTGTAACTTCCTAAATATCCGAACATAACACGTGTCATTAATACTAACTTGTCATCAGCAGTGAGTGGCGTAAATGTTTTGCCATTAAATGTCCATTTGTGGTATTCAATCCATTTATATCTATCGGCGTTCGAAAGGGTTGAACTTGCATAATCTACCTTGTTAAATGAAGAGTAGGGTGGTGTAATTTTCAAACCAAGCGAAAACGATGAACCGCGACGGGTATAAATCGGATTATCAATTGAATTACGGCTTAATGTCAGGTTAAGGCTGAAATTGTTGTAATTACCATCCGAAAGTGGTGGAAGATACAACCAATCTTTCAGCATAAACTTCTGAAATGAAAGTTCACCGTAAAATGTAAAATAATCATCCGGCCAGTTCAGTCTTTTACCATAACCAAGTGATGCCCCGAGCGTACGCATGTATTTTTCAGGGTCAATTTGAGTTTGATAATAGTCGCTGTAACTGCTGTTATTTCCATAACCATTATTTCCATAACCGCCGGAATAGCTGTTGTAATACGAAGACATATAATTACTGTAGGTCGATCTGAAGTTATCGCTAACATCCGATTGAGCTGAGTAATAAATTGAGGCTGAAAGTGAATTCGGACGCTTGCCACCTAACCATGGCTCCAGAAACGACATACTGAACGACGAATACGACTGACCGTTGGTACGTGCATTCAAAGTGAAGGTCTGACCTTCGCCCTGTGGTACAATTCGATAAGTATCGGGTCTGAAAAGATTTTGAATGGCAAAGTTGCTGAATTTTAATCCTACCGTTCCAACAATACCGGTAGAACCCCAACCGGCCGAAAACTCAACCTGGTCGCTACCTTTTGTTTCTAATTTATACGTTACGTCAACTGTACCGTTTTCGGGATCGGGTTGAACATCCGGCACCATTTTTTCCTGGTCGAAATGGCCCATTTGTGCCAACTCACGTAACGAACGCATGATATCGGACTGACTGTATAATTGAGCGGGTTTGGTGCGCAACTCGCGACGAACAACATGTTCGTACACTCGGCTGTTTCCTTCTATATTTATTTCGTTGATGGTGGCAGGTTTACCCTCGTAAATTCTCATTTCGAAATCGATTGAATCGTTTTCGATCAATACTTCAACCGGTTCCACCTGAAAGAACAAATAACCACGATCCTGATAAAGTTTACTTACAGCATCAGTTTCGCTGGTCGAAAGTCGTTCCATCATATTTTTATGATTGTAAACATCGCCTTTTTTGATATTTAAAACTGCATCTAGGTATTCATAAGGATAAATTGTATTTCCGATCCATTTAATATTTCTGTAATAATATTTATCCCCTTCTTCGATATTCAAATAAACACTTACACTTTTATCGTCGAACGGAACCACACTGTCGGTAACTATATATGCATCGCGATAACCAATTTCGTTGTATTTTTCGACCAATGCAATTTTATCTTTTTCGTATTCTTCTTTTACAAATTTTTTGGTACGGAAAAAGTTACGCCAGTTATTGTCGTTCGTTTTTTTCATAGTCTGGTTTATCTTGTTGAAAGATAAAGCCTTATTTCCGGTAACAACTATTTGGTGAACTTTATTTTTCAGTTTTTTATCTACGTTAATGTCAACAATAACATGACCGGCTTTATTGGGGTCATTTTTCTGATAAACATTGGCAACAACATTCAAAAAGCCCTTTTCCTCCATGAATTTTTCGATCACTTTTATCGCACGATCGGAAATGTTGGGCGTTATCTGATTTCCTTTTTGAATGCCTAATTTTTCCTGCAGATCTTCAATTTCAGCTTTCTTCAGACCTGTGAAATTAATTTCGGAAACGCGTGGACGTTGTTTCAGTGCAATTTCGAGCCACACTTTTTCGTTTTCAATTTTAGTAGCGTAGATTTTTACATCCGAGAAAAGACCCTGCTTCCAAAAGCGTTTCACTGCATTTGTAATAGCATCGCCCGGAACGGTTACTTTTTCGCCAACCGACAAGCCTGAAAAACCAATCAGTACAAAATCTTCGTAATTTTCGGCACCTGTCACTTTTATTTCGGCAATTTCGTAATTTATTGCCGCATTCGAGTACTCGATTACAGGTAATTGAGTCGAATCCTTTGAGTTATCAGTTTGAGCTATAGTCAGTTGAGTGAATAAAAATAGCAGAAATAAAGAAAGAAAAGATTTTAGTTGCATAAGTTATTTTTGGGTATCGTAGTGCAAATTAATTGGGATTTATTTTAAATTATTTACCAAAACGTCTTTCACGTTGTTGATAATCGCAAATTGCTTCGTAGAAACATTCTTTGCTGAATTCGGGCCAATGGGTTTCAGTAAAATACAATTCACTATAAGCCAATTGCCACAGTAAAAAATTGCTTATTCGCAATTCACCGCTCGTTCTGATCAATAAATCGGGATCAGGAATTGATTTGGTTGTCAAATAGTTTGCAAAAATTTCTGCACTCATTTCTTCAGGGGTCAATTGTTTTAAATCAATGTCTTTAATAATATTTTTAACTGCATTTATTATTTCCCAGCGCGCAGAGTAACTTAAAGCCAGCACCAGTGTAAGTCCTGAATTTAAGGTAGTACTATCGATGCAGCGTTGTAATTTATCTTCCAGTTTGCCGGGCAGTCTTTTTAAATCACCTATGGCCAACAATCTCACATTGTTTTTATTTAACGTAGGTGTTTCTTTTTCAATGGTTTCAATAAGCAATTCCATGAGTGCATCTACTTCAGCCTGAGGTCTTTCCCAGTTTTCGGTCGAAAATGCATACAATGTTAAATATTTAATACCTATCTCGGCAGCTGCTTCGGTGACTTCACGTACTGATTTTACACCATTGTGATGCCCAAAAATGCGGTTGTAACCACGTTCTTTGGCCCAACGTCCGTTTCCATCCATAATGATGGCTACGTGTTCGGGAAGTCTGGTTTTATCAACTTGTTCTTTAAAAGTCGGCATTAATGTATTAATTTATTTTTTATTCTTTTTCTGGCGCGAATCGTTGCAATCACAAGGTCGTTTCCAAAAATCGTAACTTACTCCCAATGTATAAGTTGAAGTGACATCGTTGTTGAAATAATTAGTTCCGTTTAAGGCACCTTCATTTCCTTCTATTTTATCATAAAACGAAATTCGGTGCGCCCATTTAGCATTTACATTGAATCGATTGCCAATTTTGTATTTAAACCCAATGCCCATTGGAATTGTCAAAATGTCATTTATTCCTTTGCGCAAATCTGCCGGAAATGAATTTTTGGTAAACTGTGCACCTATTCCGGCAAAAATAAAAGGTGAAAAACTTTTACTTCTTGGTTTATATTGTTTTTTTACTAAATCAAAAAAATTAAATTCGCCGCATAAATCAATCAGATTCAACTGAATAGTACTGACAGCATTTGCATTTAAATAATCTGTATACGTAATTTTCGTATTGTTCCAATCGGCATGTGCCGAGAATCGTTCGTTAAAATTATGCCTGTAAACAATTCCGTAAGCAGGCATCGAATTTTTAAATGGAATACCGTTATTGTCGTCCAGAATGTATGAACCACCGCCGTTTATACCAATTTCTGCAAGGTATTCTGATTGAGCAGATAATGGAGTTAAAATCAAACTGAAAACACAAAGAAAACTGTATCTAATTATTCTATAAATCATAATAATTGAATTTGTGATTATGTAATTAGATTTATAACGAATTTTTTTGATAATAATTTTACGGCTCTTATCGAAATAAGCAGCAACAAAAGTAATAATTATCTTTTAATCTTTTGAATTTGAATTTGGTGTGAGGCTGTTATTTAACAATTAATTGCATAAATAGTGAGAATGTAGCAAAACAGCTCTTGTAAGCAAAAAATGTTAAAATTATTCATCCCCTGCTTTTAGCATTTCGAGGGCTGAGTTTTCTTTATGCGTCATTTCCTCTCGCAATTCGGGTGTTTTATCATCCTGTCCGCAAAGGTGCAATATGCCATGAATCAATATCCGGTGAAGTTCATCAGCGAATTCAGTACCATATTCAATTGCATTGCTTTGTACAGTTTCAATACTTATAAAAATATCACCTGAAATTTTATTCCCAATGGTGTAATCGAACGTGATTATATCGGTGTAGTAATCATGTTGTAAATATAAATTATTGATATCCAAAATTTTATCATCGCTACAAAAAATAAAAGCAATATCGCCGGTAGTCTTATTATAACTTGTAGCTATATTTTTTATCCACCTGTTTAATTTTTGCTTCGCAATAGCAGGCATTTTAATATCTTCAGCAATGTATTGAATCATTTATTTTAAAGTTTGAAGAGTTTGAAAGGTTTGATGTTTGCCCCTCCTGTTCACCATCGGGATTGATAATAAGTAGAGACAAGGCATGCCCTGTCTGTACCGTGTTAATGAAAAAACAAATATCCCAAAAGAATGGCGGCCGTAATTCCAACAAAATCGGCTAACAATCCGCAAACCAGGGCGTATCTGGTGTTTTTAATACCCACCGAACCAAAGTAAACGGCTAAAATATAAAATGTTGTGTCAGTTGAACCCTGTATAATACAGGATAATCTACCCACAAACGAATCTGCTCCGTGTAAAGTCATGGCATCAACCATCATACCTCTGGCACCGCTACCGCTCAATGGTTTCATAAGTGCTGTGGGTAAAGCATCTACAAAGTCGGTATTTAAACCTGTCAGACTTACCAGCCAACCGATTCCATTGGTAAGCATTTCCATCGCGCCGGATGCCCGAAACATGCCAATGGCCACTAAAATAGCTATCAGATAGGGTATTATGCCCACTGCTACCTGAAAACCTTCTTTGGCACCTTCGATAAAAGTTTCGTACACATTTACTTTTTTTATCAATGCCATGGTCACAAAAGAGATAATGATGGAAAATAAAAGGAAATTAGCTGTTAAACTTGAGTATTGCGAAATCTGATCCTTGCTCAATTGACTTAGCAGAAAGATGACACCACCGATAAAGGTTAGTAATCCAAGTAATGTGCCCAGAATTGTTTTATCTAATAAATTGATTTTTTGATAGATAGCTACACTTATTAAACCGGTAATGGCGGCAATAAATGTGGCGAGTAAAATGGGAAGAAATACATCAGCAGGATTGACAGCACCAAGCTGCGCCCTGTAAACCATAATGCTAATGGGAATAAGACACAAACCGGCTGTGTTAAGTACCAAAAACATAATCATCGGGTTCGAAGCCGTTTCTTTGTCCGGGTTAATTTCCTGAAGTTCTTTCATCGCCTTTAATCCCATGGGTGTAGCAGCATTGTCGAGACCAAGCATATTGGCCGAAACATTCATAAAAATGCTTCCCAACGCCGGATGACCTTTGGGAATATCCGGTAAAATTTTTGAGAAAAAAGGAGCAACAATCCTTGCAAAAATCTGAATTACGCCACCTTTTTCACCCACTTTCATCATGCCGAGCCACATCGACAACACTCCTGTAAGTCCGAGTGAAATTTCGAAACCGGTTTTTGCCGAACCAAATGCTGCCTGAATTATATCGGTAAATATCTGCGTATTACCATGAAAAATTAACTGAAAACAAGCAATTACAAATGCAATAAGCAGAAATCCAATCCAAATATAATTTAAAACCATAGAATTATTATTAGAATTTTATGTGAAATGATTTATTTTAGGAATACAAATATACATTTTTTAATTATAATCTGCGAAACTATTCCTGAAAATAAACTCGTTTCACCCTGCGTGAGATACTTGTAAGTACTTCATACGGAATGGTATTCAACTTGTTTGCTATTTCTGAAATTGTAATATTATCTCCGAAAATTTCGGCTACATCGCCTTCTTTTGCATCAATTCCTGTTATATCTACCGTAATTAAATCCATCGAAACGTTTCCAATTACTTTTGCCCGATGGCCGTTGATCAGTACTTCGCCTACACCATTACTCAATTTGCGGTCGAAACCGTCGGCATAGCCAATGGGAAGGACTGCTATTCGTTTCTTCTGATTTACCACACCTTTTCGACTGTAACCAACTGTTTCACCGGCATTTATATCTTTAATTTGTAAAATAATTGTTTTCAGCGCACAAACTTGTTTTAAATGTACGTTTGGCAAAGTGCTGATGCCGTAATGTCCTATGCCGAGACGTACCATATCAAACTGATATTCAGGAAAGCGTTCGATGCCTGCCGAATTTAAGAGATGGCGCATGATATAATGTGAAAATGCTGCTGAAATCTGATCGGCACAAGTTTTAAATGTTTCAGCTTGTTGCTTTGTAAATGCATCAAACTTCGAATCATCGGCCCCAGCCAAATGTGAAAAAATGGAACGTACTTTTACCTGATTTTGCTTTTTTAATTTTTCGACCAATAAATTCATGTCATCCTTCTCAAAACCAAGCCGATGCATACCACTGTCAATTTTAATGTGAATAGGATAATCGGTAATTCCTAATCGTTCGGCAGCTGAAATAAATGCTTCTAAAAGTTGAAAACTGTAAATCTCAGGTTCCAGATTATTGTCGAATATCAAACCAAAACTTCCTTTTTCGGGATTCATAACCATGATAGGAATGCGAATTCCTTCTCCACGAAGTTCTACACCTTCATCGGCAACGGCCACAGCCAGAAAATTGCAATGATGATGTTGTAAAGTTCGGGCTACTTCTACGGCACCGCTTCCGTACGCAAACGCTTTCACCATGCAAATTACTTTTGTTTGGGGTTGCAGTCTGGAACGGAAGTAATTCAAATTCTCAACCAACGCATTCAGATTCACTTCCAAAATTGTTTCGTGCGCTATCATTTCAATTTTCGCCAAAATATCTTCGAAATGAAATTTACGAGAACCTTTTAAAAGTATAATTTCATTTTGAAATTCGTGGACAATTGGCGATTTCAAAAAACTTTCGGTGTCGGTAAAAAATGAATTATTTATAAACGAAAATTTTTCGGCATGTTTCGAAATTTCAGGTCCGATTCCTATGATATTTTGAACATTTTTGTTTTTAATCAGATCGGCTACCGTTGTGTAAAGATCTTCAGAAATTTGTCCGCTTTGCAAAATATCCGAAAGTATTAATGTGCGTTTCAGATTTTTTGAAGTCGACTGTTGATTCAAAAAATCGAGTGCAATAATTATTGAATTTAAGTCAGAATTGTAGCTATCATTGATAATCAGACAGTTGTGAATTCCTTCTTTCACTTCCAAACGCATGGCAACCGTTTCGAGCAATAAAATTCGTTGCAAAATTTCATTGATAGAATAATTCAGATACAACAGGGTAGCGATGCAACTTATCGCGTTTTCGACCGATGCATCATCCGCATAAAGCAATTCAACGGTAAAATTTTCATTATTATATTTCAGCGAAACTGATGTTTTTCCATTAATTTTCAAAATATTAGTTATCTGAAGTTCCGATTTCCCGCCTGTTCCCCAGGAAAATAGTTTGCCTTTGAATCCTGATTGTGCTACCGAAATATCAATTAATTTATTATCGGAATTATATATTAATACGTCCGAATTTTTGAACAGTTTCAGCTTTTCCTCACATTTTTCTTTCAGACTGTGAAAATTCTCCTGATGCGCATCGCCCAAATTTGTAAAAATGCCAATGGAAGGTTTTATTATTGGTTCAAGTTTCTCCATTTCAGCAGGTTGTGATATTCCCGCCTCAAAAATTCCCAATTGAGTATTTTTATTTAACGCCCAGACCGAAAGTGCTACTCCAATTTGCGAATTGTAACTTCGTGGCGAACGGACAATTGTAAACTCCTGATGTAAAAGCTGATACAACCATTCTTTAACCACTGTTTTTCCATTGCTTCCGGTAATTCCAATCACAGGTATTTCAAAGCATTTACGTTGTTCTTCAACCACTTTTTGTAAAGCAGTCAGCGTGTTTTCTACCTGAATAAAAACTGCATCGTTCATTTCCGAAAACTCTGGATAAATCTCATTTACAACAAAATAACGAAGTTGTTGGCTGTATAATTCAGCAATGTATTTATGACCATCGTTACGAGAAGTACGGATGGAAAAAAACAAACTTTCGCCTGGATATGTAAACTTGCGACTGTCAGTAATCAGCCAATTAATATCTGTTTCCGGGATTTTAATGTTTTCTGTCCCAAGGATTTGTGCAATTTTTTTTAGTTTCATTTTCTTAATATTTTATCCTCGAAATTACCCCTTCAGTAGTAGTAAGTACACATTCATTTTTTGAAACAGGAGTAATGGTGTTAATGATCGAATTTCCAATTTTATGTTGCCACAGAAGTTTTCCGGTTTTGGCATTTAATCCCACCAATAATCCGTTTTTTGTACCGAAAACAATTTTCCCGCCTTTTTCTAACAACATACCTGGGTTATGATCGTAACCAAAACCCGCATCAATTTTCCATTTAATATCGGGCGTATTTGCTTGAGCATCAATGGCTACAACGCTATCGTTCAGACATCGGCTGTAAACTGTTTTTCCATTTTCGGATATACCAATGGTTTCACGCACTTCATGTTGGTTGGTTCGCCAGATTTCTTTTCCGGTTTCAATGTTTATGGCTGTCCAGTAACGATCGGGTGCTGTAATAAAAACTTTGTTTCCTGAGACCACCGGAAGTACAGCAGCAGGTGAAAAATGCATACCTGACCGTCCGTTATTCCATTTCCAGGCCAAATTTCCATCTTTAATATTCAATGCGTAAAAATTTGAATCCCAGGCACCAAACATTACTTTCCCGCTTGAAATTATGGGTCGGGTTTCTACATAATTTTTTAACTGATCAAAAGTCCACAGCACTTTTCCTGTATTTAAATCGAATGCCCGGAAACAACCGTCACTTCCACCAATGTAGACTGTATCATTTTGAATGACAGGACATCCCATAACTGATTTCGTAGTCTTAAACTTCCATATTTCGTTCCCTGTTTTGGTATCGAGGCAATAAATATTACCATCCGTTGAACCAAAAATAACCCGATCTTTGCTTACAGCGGGTGATGAAATTATTCTGCTTGCAGTTTTGAATTTCCAATCGGACTGGCCATTACTTAATTTTATACAATGAAAAACCCCAAGATCATCACCGTAAAATATTCTTTTATTTTGGATGGCAGCAGTTGTATAAATGCCAACACGGGTTTCTATTCTCCAAATCTCACGTACATTTTTATATTTTTCATTTACTTTATACGATGGTCTCAGTGATAAATCCTGAAGGTCATATTTTTTTTGTTCAATAGGAATTGATAACCAATGGCGTTCCGGTTGCCCGATTTTCTTTTCAAAAACATGAATAGAATCGGAAATGGTGTACAGCGAATAACCTCCGCTCGTATCTTTGGCTCTGAGCGTTGATCGATTCACAACGCCGGGAATTCCATCGTAATTCAAAATTCCATTTCGATGATAATGACCATTCAGAACTGCCTGTACATTGTATTTTCTCAAAACATCGGTCATATTATACCAATTGTCAACATCGCCGGCAAGCAGTGGATAATGCGTAACTGCGATAACAGGTTTTAAAGTTCCTGCTGCCATTAATTCAGTTTCAACCCAATCAATGTCTTGTGGTGCGATGTGTCCGTCACCCATCTTAATAATTGGTCCGGTTGCAAATCCAATAAATTTATACCCTTTGTGGTTGAATGTAAACTTATCGTCACCAAATATTTTAGCAAAATCTGTTGATCCCGATTCACTCCATTTTGTTTCATGATTCCCGAGTGTTATATAATAAGGAACTTTCAGATGGTCTAAAATAGATTTTGCTTTTTGAAGCGAAGCCTGATCACCCGATTCGGTCACATCGCCCGAAACAATTACAAAATCGATGTCGGACATTGTATTCACTTCATTTACTGCATTTTGAAGATCTTCGTCGGGTTGATTATTGATCATCTGGATATGCAGGTCAGTAAACAATGCAAACCGAAAGGTTTCGGCAGCATAAATTACGGATAGGAAAGTTAGTAGAAATACTGAAAATATAATTTTCTTCATACCCTATATTAAAATTGATGGCAAAGATACAATAATCAATTTTATTTATCGGAGTTTGAAAGTTTAAATTTAACGATATAATGGGTTGGTTTGATGCATTTAACTTTATAAAAAAAAGGTTAGCCCATTGAAGGGATAACCTTTTTATTATTATATTTAATTAAAGTTTTTCGCTTTAATTTCCTGAATCAAATTAAGCTTTTGGAGCTTCTTTTTCAGGAGTCACTTCCTTAACAGGTGCAACTTCTTTTGCTTCAGCAACCACTTTTTCAGCTTTTACTTCGGCAACCACTTCTTCAGCTTTTACTTCAGCTACAACTTCCTCAGCTTTCACTTCAGGAGCTTTTACTTCGGCAACTGCTTCAACAACTTCAGCAGGTTTTACCTTTTTAGCAGCTTTAGCAGCCGATTTAGCAGCAGCTTCGATCATTTGGTCTTTCAAATCAGCTAATGACTGGATATCACCCAAAGTGGTTTTTTCCATGGTAGAATTTACTGCAGGTGCAGCAACTTCTTCTTTCTTAACTTTTTTAGGAGCCGGTTTTTTCATCGAAGAAGCTTCGCCGGTTACAGCTGTAGCAGCTTCAGTTTTTTCAGCACGTTTCACATCTTCATGAATGCGACTGTGTGATACAATGATACGTTTAGCATCTTTGTTGAATTCGATTACTTTGAAAGTAAGTTTTTCATCAACTTGTGCCTGAGTTCCATCTTCTTTTACCAGGTGTTTTGGAGTGGCGAAACCTTCAACACCATAAGGCAATGAGATTACTGCACCTTTATCCATCATTTCAACAATAACACCTTCGTGCATGCTGTCAACGGTAAACATTGTTTCAAGTACATTCCATGGATTTTCTTCCAATTGTTTGTGACCTAAACTTAAACGACGGTTTGCTTTGTCGATTTCAAGTACCTGAACTTCGATTTCGGCACCAATCTGAGTAAATTCTGATGGATGTTTGATTTTCTTAGTCCATGAAAGGTCAGAAATATGAATCAAACCATCAACTCCTTCTTCTATTTCAACAAATACACCAAAGTTTGTAAAGTTACGTACTTTAGCAGTATGTTGACTTCCAATGGCATAACGATCTTCGATGCTTTCCCATGGATCAGATTTCAATTGTTTGATACCCAACGACATTTTGCGTTCGTCGCGATCCAAAGTAAGAATTACTGTTTCAATTTCATCGCCTACTTTAAGGAAATCCTGAGCAGAACGTAAATGTTGTGACCAGCTCATTTCTGAAACGTGGATCAAACCTTCAACACCTGCTGCTATTTCAACAAATGCACCATAATCGGCCATCACTACTACTTTACCTTTTACAATGTCGCCAACTTTGAGTTCAGCGCTCAATGCATCCCATGGGTGTGCATTCAATTGTTTCAAACCAAGGGCAATACGTTTCTTTTCGTCATCAAAATCAAGAATAACAACGTTCAGTTTCTGATCTAATGTTACAATTTCTTCAGGATGCGAAACACGTCCCCATGAAAGGTCGGTAATGTGAATTAAACCATCTACGCCGCCAAGATCGATAAATACACCATACGAAGTGATGTTTTTAACGGTACCTTCCAAAATCTGGCCTTTTTGCAATTTGCTGATGATATCTTTTTTCTGATTTTCGAGTTCAGCTTCGATAAGTGCTTTGTGCGATACAACAACGTTTTTGAATTCGTGGTTAATTTTGATAACCTTGAATTCCATTGTTTTATTTACAAATACATCGTAATCGCGGATTGGTTTCACGTCGATTTGTGATCCGGGTAAGAATGCTTCGATTCCGAAAACATCTACGATCATACCACCTTTTGTACGACATTTTACAAAACCCTTAACAATTTCCTGTGATTCGAGTGCTGCATTTACGCGATCCCATGAGCGGGTAGCACGTGCTTGTTTGTGAGAAAGGAGCAATTGTCCTTTTTTATCTTCCTGGCTTTCGATATAAACTTCTACTTTGTCGCCAACTGCTAAATCAGGATTGTAGCGGAATTCGCTCATTGGAACGATACCGTCTGATTTATAGCCTACGTTTACAACAACTTCGCGTTTGTTAATCGAAATAACAGTTCCTTCAACTACTTCTTTGTCCTTGATGGCATTCAAAGTGTTGTCGTAAATGTTTTTAAGATCTTCTTTTTCTTTGGCTGACATGATGTCGCCTTTTTCGTAAGCATCCCAGTCAAAATCTTCATTAACTGGTGTTACAACTACTTTGGGTGCTTTTGTTGATGGAGCTTCTTCTATTACTTCAACAACTTCAGCAACAGGAGCGGCCTCTTCGGCAACTTCTTCTACTACAGCAACTTCTTCTACTGCAGGTACTTCTACTTCTTCAACAACTTCAGGAGCAGCTTCTGCAACTACTTCTTCAACTACGGTTTCTTCTGCGGCAACCACTTCAGCTGCCTGAGTTTCTTCTACGGTTGGAATTACTTCTTCCGATAGATTTTTGTTTTCTTCCATTTTAGGAAAATTGTTTTTTAAGTGCTAATAAATTAGCGGGTTAGACATTATTTTTAATCAATCAAAAATTGGACTGCAAAGATACAAAATATTATTTAATTTACAATGTGAGAAAAATTGGTAGTATAACTTAAAGTTGCGACTCCCCGAAAACGGAAAGTAGAGATAGTTTCTCTTTGTTGAAGTAGAGATTGTCTCGGGTGAAAATGGAAAGTAGAGATAGCCTCTCCTGGAGTGTGACTATCTCTACTTTCCACACTATTCATCAGGATAAAATGCAATGGTTGTGAAGTTATTTATTTTATACTGTCAATACTAATAACTATACTGGTCCCATTTTTATAAGCTGTTGAATCATTTTCAATTATTAATGCAATGAGGGCTACGTCAGTTAATTCATTCGCAATACCGGTCGATAATATTATATTTTTGGGTGAAATAAGATAATAAACCGGAATATTTTCGAATGAAAATTTTTCATAATACACCTGATCTACATCTAATCCAAAGTAAATATCAAACCATAATTTACTCTGGAGCATACTCCGAACCTGAACCTCACTTTCGCTGCTCACGGCAATAAATACAGTATTGGGCTTAAATCTTAGAGCCAATTCGTTGAGATGATCCAGATATTTTACTTCCGACGTGCTCCAGGTTGCCCAAAAATCCAGAAAAATGAATTTATCTTTCAAATCGGGTAGTTCTTTATCAAGTATTTTAATTCCTGAAAGTGATGGTGCAACTTGCCCGACAGCAAGTTGTGAAAGTACTTTAGCCGGAAAAATAATTGAAATAAGAATAAGAAGTAATATCATTCGTATCTTCATGTTCGTTTGTTTTGACGAGAATTGCAGAAAATACAAAAATATGATTCTCAATGCGATTACATTTTACATAACTTTTAAAATGAATTACATGATTCACAGCTATTGCAGTTGATAAAAAAAATAAGTGTTGCTTCAAGCGGTAACGCAAACAAAGTTGAATTACACAATCTTTGAGAAAAACATAACTCTTTGCGATGCTGTTAATTAATTTCAGTTGTCTGATTTTTCCCGAACAGTTTTGCTTCGATCCTTTTTACTTATAACCTGCGTTCAACAGAGATGCTCATACATACATCAAAACTTGTAACCTAACAATTGCAAAATAACAATAACAGTTTTCGAAAGGACGGAAATAAAAGGTAAAATTATAAAGTAGCTGCCTCGTTTTATTTTTTTATCAAGTTGTTTAGATTTTTGAGTGCTTATAAATGAGAAAATAATAGCTGCAAGCATTACGATTCCTAGTGGAATTATCACCAATGGATTTGTGGAATATACAAAGACAAAAAATGCGAGTAAAGTCAGAATGATTATTCCAACAATCAGTGAAGTGTTGTGTGTAAACTCTTTAGTTGGTTTTGTAATCGGCATCACCGACTCTAACCGGTTGATTATTTCGTCTTTGTTTTCAATACCCTGAGGAATCAGAATATGATTGGTTGAATCTTTTTGCCTGATAAGAATACCGCCATTTTTAAGTGCCAGAATATAGCCTATATCACTGAAGTTGATAGTAAGAGGCCCCATATTTGCTTTTCGCTGGGTAACAGAAGTATCATCTATGGTAAGCACAAAACTATTGATTTGTTTTTTCTGTATTCTTATTCCCCTGTAAAAACTCATACCGACGATAGTTACCACAAGTCCGTTAGTAAACAGATTGGAGTAATTTCCCATATCAATAAAGTAAATGCATAAAATTGCCAAAACCAGTAAACTGAGTATGCCGGCGTATGAAAATACCAAATCTAAAAATTTGTTTTGACTTGTTTGTTGAAATTTGTAATCAGACATAATTTGCAATTTTTTTCGTTTTTTTGTTTTTGCCTATTCAACTATTGATTTTAAAAGATTGTAGCAAAGTTGAATTTGAACTCGGTATCAAAAAGATAATATATCAGTATCTAAAGTTTCTTCACCCTTGCCATGATACACTATATCAATTATTTCTTCAATTTTTTTATTGTCAGGAATTCCCGTGCCTGCATAATATTCAGGAATCAGGAAATTGCCAAACACATTGCAGGCAGCGATTCCCGGGTCGATAAAATCGGCAATGGAAATGGTAGGAGGTTGCAACAAACTTAGAGCTAAATAGTGTGGCTTGCAATCGAACCACTCAATGGCTTCGCAATTTAGCTCTTGTGCTTTGTAAGTCATTTCCTTTTGTATAATGACGTGTTGCCATGCTTCGAGCAACTTCCCTTCGTGAGGCAATACCATAAAATAAATACGCAGCATATTGTTGTTTTTGCCCACGCCCGTAAATACAAATTCGCAATCGTCATCACCGCATATATCGCCATGTAAGAAAAGTGCACATTCGCCCAAAGCCAATTTTGCCCATTCTTCCAAGCCATCGTCAGAATGTTCTGAGTATGCTTTCAGAATATTATACGACTGCAAATCGCCCCGATGCGCCAAAATGCCCAACGCTTTTTTCTTAACTTTTATGTCAGTTTGTGGGTCATTCAATTGCAGCCCAAGTAGTTCAATTTCTTCCGCTGTGAATGCCGACGAGTCATGGTCGTGTGTGTTATCAATGTAATCGATGTGTGCGTTCATAAGTTGTTAATGCTTGTCTATGTTGTAATACATTATCTTTCAATTAATTGTATTTTTTTTTCTGTAATGAATGAAACTTTCTATAAACAGACTATATATTTCAATCATGATTAAAATATATAGTTAATTGTTGTGCGTTTGCTTACCACAAAGATAATTAGGTGTCATTTTCTTTCTTTCATTTTATTACACTGCCAAGCTGCTTTATTTCTTCATTCAGCACCTCCAAGGCTGTTACATCTTCCGCTTTTATTCGTTCTGCATTGAATTTTTCGTATTCTGTTTCGGCCAATTGAAGAGCCAGTTCATGCGAAATTTTTCCTGCATGATCCAATATCTCATTTTCATTGATGGTAAGTATATCGTTGAGCTTTTTCATCCAGTCTTTCATATACATTACTTTTTTCTGACGTGCCTGATTTTCGGCAAAAGCCAGAAACTGTTCCACCAATAAATTCAACTGGCTCAATTCATCTTCTTTCAGATAATTTTTGGCAATTGCCACATCTGTTTTCCTGATTATATCGCCAGCCCATGAAGTCATGCCCATGTTTTGAGTTGTTGCCAAGGCTCTTTCGGCTATCAGTTCCGCAGCAGTATGTTGATGTATAGCCCAATGCAGTTTATTCTGTATGGTTGCAAAAAACTTCTTTGCCGACTCAGATTTGGTATCATAATCTATACTCAGGCAAAAAATATCTTTAACTTTTTGGTAAAATATACGTTCAGAACTCCGGATATCGCGAATTCGCTCCGTTAGTTCATCAAAATAACGAATCTGACCGGCAGCTTTTATTCGTTCATCATCGAGGGCAAATCCTTTTACAATATATTCGCGTAAACGCTGGGTTGCCCAAATTCGGAAACGAGTAGCGACATGTGATTTTATTCGATAACCCACCGAGATAATCGCATCCAGATTATAATAATCAATACTTCTGGTTACCTGACGGTTACCTTCAAGTCGAACTATTAAGGAATTCTTAATAGTTGACCCGGATTCTAACTCGCCCTCTTCAAAAATATTTTTGAGATGCATATTAATGTTTGGTACAGTAGTCTGTAACAAATCAGCCATTTGCTTTTGATTGAGCCAAACAGTTTCATTCTCCAACCTGACATCTATTTTGGTTTGTCCGTTGGCTGTTTGGTAAAGTATTATTTCGCTATCGTGTTCCATATTTCTAAAAGTTTGTTCGGCAAATTGACACCCCACTTAACAGGTTTTCAAAACCTGTTGTAATTTTTACGGTAAATTCATTTTTTAAGCCCCAAATTTATGAATTTCTTTTCACAATTCCTTCTAAAATGTTAAATTGATTGTTAATGTGATTTTCAAATGATCTGTTCAGCACAGAACTTTGTTTGCTGATACAAAATTTTACTATTCAAATTTAGGTGAGCGTTGAACTACAATCAATTGAACTTCGTACATTATTTTCAATTTTCTTTTTTCTCAAAGTATAATTCAGGTAAAATAATCTTTACTTCTTGTTCAGTTTCTTCATTGTACCAATAAACTATGAAGTTTACTTTGGCACTTTTCAATTCATAATTTGTTGTTTTCATATTCTCCAGTTGGTTTAAAAACTGCTTTGAAAATTTCAAAACGGATTGTCCCTTCGTGTTCAGACATTCTTCGCCATGCAAGGTCAATTTATCACCACTCGTTAGTTGTGAAACCACATATTGTCTGTTAATAAAATACCCAAGCCAAACATCTCTGAAAGTCAAGCACATAGCAATTTCGCCCGGTGGCAAATTTAAATTTCTGTCTTCTATTCGTTCCAGATTTACTGTTGATAGTATATCCATAAAGCCGGAGTTCAGATGAATAGTCAGATTTTGTTTTGCCCTTGTCATGGCCACATACAACAATCGTTTGGCTTTGTCATTGTCGGGATTGAAATTTTCAAGCATCAGGAAAATGTTGTCAAATTCTTTCCCTTTTGCTTTGTGGATAGTTGAAACGAAGATTGTTTCACCGTTTTCGTTGAAAAAGTCTTCCAATTTAGACTCGCGTATAAAAACTTCCAAATCGGATTTGTATTTCTTTTTCGGATTGGTTACTTCAAAATCACGGATAATACTATTGCAAATTTCCAACTTGTTGCTATTCAGGAATTTGTTTTTCAACTCACGTTTGGCATTTTCCCAAACTTCATCATTGATTACGAAAACATCGTCAGTCAGATTTAAAAAACTTAAAAAGTACCTGACTTCTAAAAGATTAAATAAGTTGAAACCATCATTTGTCTGAATAAGTTTCGCCTGCATATTATTTTTCAACAACAATCCGGTAATTTGTAATGCTTCTTCATTTGTTTTTGTAAGCACACAAGTTGTTCCCGCAAGGTCTGAAGTGAGTATGTCGTCAACAAGTGGTGTAATCAGATTCGCACTTTGATAACGAATCACTTTTATCTTACCGTTATCGGTTTGCTTGGCAATAATCGGAGTGAATTTTAATCGATGCCTTATTTGCTTGACAAACTGATTTGTAAAGTCAACAAGATTAATTTTGCTTCGGTAGTTTTCAACCAACTCATGTTTCACGGCTTTGTTGAACTGAATAAATTGTTCCAGGTATTTTGAACTGGCTCCCCTGAATTCGAAAATGTTCTGGTCGTCATCACCAACTGCAATCACTCTCATTTCCTCATTCTGCTCCATCAAAGCATTTATCAGGTTGAACTCATCTTCGTCCATATCCTGAGCTTCGTCAATCACCAAAACATTTTTAGTCAACCGACTTGTTTCCACTTCTTTGTTTTTTATTTTATCGAGGGTTCTTTTCAAAATCAAATCCGACTTTTCCAGACTGCCTACCTTACCCAGCAAGTCGAAACAATATGCGTGGAATGTCTTTATTTCAATGTAGTTGGCTGCATTTCCAATAAGATTAAACAAGCGTTTTTTAAATTCTGTTACAGCTGCTCTCGAAAATGTAAGCATAAGTAGTTGCTCATGTTTTACATCTTCCATCAACAGGAGGGAAGCTAATTTATGAACCAAAACCCGTGTTTTCCCGCTGCCCGGACCAGCTGCCACAACAATATATTTCGATTCATTGTCGTTGATAATTTTCAACTGTGTGGGCGAAAGTTCACCAAATAACTGCCGGAATTTGGCCGGAGTCATTCTTAACTTAAGATCATCGGCCTTACTTCCGGGAAAATATTTATTCAAAAAAGAGCTATAATTTAATTGAAAATAATCTTCCACAAACTGTAGTGCATCCCTGTAGTCGTTAATCATTTTCTTGGCATATTCGCCCACAATATGTATTTGTTGAACCTTATTTTCGTAAAATTGATCCAATTTCTGATAATCGTCTTTTGTATATCTTTTTTTATTGTCCTGCTCTAAACGTTCTATAGTCAGGCGGTTATAAACTACCAGAAAGCCTCCTTCAATTTTTATTGCCTCAATTCTCGAAAGATAAAACAATGAATCCTCAATATCATCAATGCTGATGCTCTGCTTAAAGAGACTCAAACTGTTTTCATAAGCCGATTTTAATTCATGAACCGAAAATTCAACCAACACTTCTTCTTTTCCTGCATCTTCGTCTGAAACATTCAGGTTGCTTTTTTCATAAAGGAATTCAACAATAAATTGAGCCAATTCATGCCGTTTCGCTAATTTTTCTTGCAGCGATGCTTTCGGATGCAAACATTGCACTGCGAAATGATTTTTTGAATATTCCAGATTTTGTCGCTTAATCCAATTTTTGATTGCCCAAAAATTAATAATGGTCTTCAGCTTATTTACGTTAACATCAATACAACCATTCAACTCGGCTTTCTCGTTTAGTTCTTTTATATGGTATGTTCTTTCCTGTTCATCAAATAGTGGAAGCAAAAAGTTTTCAATTTTACTAAATGTTTCTACAATGCTGAGCGAACGGTTTTTATTTTCTCCCTTTTTGATGTAAGCAGTCAAATCTTTGGCATCGGCCAGAATTTTTTCCTCCCGAAGTAGATTTACTATATTGATAACCTCTTCTTTTACAATTCCCAAATGGTCGCTGATATAATCAATTCTTGATTCTGCTGCTTCTTCAGCCGATTGTTTTCTGCTTTTACTCGATAAAAGTTTTTTTATAATCCGGATTCCTCTTTCTTTTTGTTTTTCCTGAAACTTTTCCGAAGCATTGATTTTCTCAATGGCTTCCTGGGCATTTTTGCAAAGAATACTGTTGGCAAAAACCCGTGGCATGTTTTGTCCACGCTTTAAATACCCGGCATCCTCCAACGCAGCAATAGCTGTTGTCACCCTTGTCTCTATCTCTACAACATTATCATCCCAACCTGCTTTTCGTGCAATTTCCAGCGCAGAATTTGAAACCGACGAACGGAATCTGGTGATGTCTTTTATGGCTTTCCAAATTTGTTGTATTTCTTTGATGGATAGTTTGGTTTGATTCAACAAAATGAAATGTTTTCCAAGATCTTCCTCGTTAAACAAAACGAAACAATCTGCAACTAAATTCTCATCTCTTCCAGCTCTCCCTGCTTCCTGAATGTAATTTTCGAGCGAATCGGAGATTTCATAGTGAATCACCATGCCAACGTCTTTTTTATCTACACCCATACCAAAAGCCGAAGTTGCCACCATTATTTGTACTTCTCCGGCTATGAATGCATTTTGGTTGGAAGTTTTTTCCTGAACATCCATTTTACCGTGGTATGGTTTGGCGCTGAATCCATCTTTGGTTAGCCTTTCGGCAAGCAAATAAGCTTTTCGGGTTCTCGAAACATAAATGATAGTGGGACAATTCTTTTCCTCAATCAAATCCCTAACCTTCTGGTATTTTTCTTCGTCGTCGCCTTCTTCATAAACTTTATACTGAAGGTTGGTTCTCGATGATTTTGAAGTAAATAACTCCAAATCAAGGGAAAGCTTTTCCCTGAAATAGTTTATAATATCCTCAATAACTTTTTGTTTGGCGGTGGCAGTTAAACACGAAACTGGAATTCCATCTGTTAGATTTTTCTTTTCCTGAATACTTTTAATAAAATCACCTATATACAGGTAATCCACTCTAAAATCCTGACCCCATGATGAAAAGCAATGCGCTTCGTCAATCACAAAACGAACAATTTTCCTGCCCAGAATCAATCGTTCAATTGTTCTGGAACGCAACGATTCCGGTGAAATATAAAGTAAAGAGGCTGAACCATCTTCAACCCGTTCGAAAGATTTGGCTCTTTCAATAGGATCCAACAAACCATTTATGGTAACTGCATCTGTTATGTTTTTCTCCAGGTTATCCACCTGATCTTTCATTAACGATTGTAAAGGCGAAATTACCACTGTTAATCCTTTTGAACTTTCTCCACTCATTAAAGCAGGCACCTGAAAAGTGATTGACTTTCCACCACCGGTAGGAAAAACGGCAAGTAGTGATTTGTTGTTGACTGCTGCCTTGACTGCATTTTCCTGTAATGGTTCACCGCTGTATGTTCTGAATGTGTCAAATCCAAAAAACCGTTTCAATCCTTTGTGAACATCTAATGCGTT
>JAKLIM010000080.1 GCA_022709605.1 Bacteroidota bacterium
AAACATACCCGCAACTCCCCACAATGCACCTCCAACAAGAACTACTATAATAGAAACCAGGGCATTGATACGAACTTTTGAGGCTACAATTTTTGGGACAATATAATTATTGTCAATTACCTGAATAATCATGTAAATGATCATAACGTATAGCACGTACCAGAGCGAATCTTTAGTTATCAAGGCTAACATCATGGGTAATGCCACAGCCACCAACCCTCCAATGTATGGAATCAGGTTGAGCAATGCTCCCAAAATACCGATCAGAATAGCGTAATCGATGCCTAATACCAAAAGTCCTATCGAATCGAGCGTGGCCACAAGCATTGCTTCGATTACAAGACCTATTAAATAGCGTTGAACTACGGTTTTAGTCTGTGTAATAATCTCTTTTACCTTTTCTTCGCGTTCAACTCCGAAAAGTTTATAAACAAAATCGATTAATAACGAATGGTAAAACAACAATAGAAATACATACACCGGAATTAAAAATGCAACCATAATACCATTCCCTACCGAAACAATGGTTTGTCCGATAAACGAACTGCTTATGTTTAGCATTTCGGATTTAAGTCTGATAATCAATTCATTTACTTTATCAAGGCTGATATCAAAATATCCGGGTGCCCAATGAATAGCCAGATTTAACAGCCCTGTGAATTTTTCAACAAAAAGCGGCCACGAATCGCTGAACCTACTTATTTGTGAGTACATAAAAAGTGCAAATGCTGCAATTAGTATAAATGAAATTAACAAAGTGATAATAATGGCAAAAACACGGTTGATTTTGTGACGTTCGAAAAAGGTAACAACCGGATGAAGTAAGATGGCAACGATGGTACCAAATAATAGCGGTACAATTATGTCACCGCCAATGTACATCATTGAAAAAAAAACGTAGATCCCCACACAGAAAAGTGCAGCTTTCGCATAAAACGGAAGGTTCAATGTATTGTTCATGGCTGTGAAGATTTTTATAAAAGTTTGAAATTTGAGGGTTTGAAAGTTTGAAAGTTTGAAAGTTTGGCAGTCTGGCAGAAAAAAGATTTGAAGATTTGTGATTATCACGCATCTTCAAATCTTCAAATTTCTTAATTTACAAAGGGAATGTCAATCCGAGTTTTCCACCGGCGAAAGCATTTCCGCCTCCAAATTCGAAATTGATACCTACTTTGTTTGTGAAATAATATCTTGCACCAATCTGTGCTCCAAGTCCTAAACCTGAACTATGGTTGCCGGCATATCCGTCGGGCGAAGTCCAAACAAAGAACCCTACATTGGGTCCAATATATAAATCCCAACGCGATGGCATTCCTAAAATGCTGTTTAAGTGATAATTAAGATTGCCCGAAATGCCGATAATGTTGTGATTGTAATAATTGGTTTGCCATTTTTCGTTGTAGTTACGATACGAAAGTTCACCTCCAAGTGATACGTCGCGCGATACAAAACGATCTAATCCGATGTACAACGGAATTCCCCAACCGGTTAGTCCAACACCCAGATTCAACTGAGTATATCTTTGGTTCAACGAATTCTGACTAAACACAAAAGTTGCAATTACAAGTAATGCAAGAGAAATAATAATTTTTTTCATGAATGTTCTTTAAATTGTAAATAGTAAATGCTAAATAGTAAATAGTAAATAGTAAATAGTAAATTAGGATTATCTGTCTTTCACATTCAAAATTCCTGTTGTCAGAATGACTTCCGAAAGCGAAGGATATTGTGTGCTTACATCATTTTCGGCAGTAATCATAATTTTATAAGGCTTCGATGCAGAAACAGTTTCAAATGAAGCATCTAAATTCTTCGACATGAAATTTGTAGTACTATTGAGTTGCCCTAAATTATTAATTGCGTTATCAACATTAACCATCCATACCACGTAAGCCTCTTTGGGAGGTGTAAGTCGGGTTGAAGGAGATAAATTCGATAATTCAATTTTTATCAGATAATTTTTATTTTTATCAATTTTAACCTGAACTGTGCCTTGAGCGGCAGGTGCAATCTCTGAATTCAGAAAGTGGCTTTTTACTGCGCATGAGCTGAACGAAAGTAACACAATTATGCTTGTCAGGTAAGCAATAAAGTTCATTTTAATTGGTTTCATAATGTTTGTTTTTTTTAATGATGATTATTAGGCGAAACAAGTTTTCAAGTGTTATGTAACTTTTATCAGTCTTCGAAATTTATGTAATCCGTTGTCAGAATTACATCCGAAAATGATGAATTTTGTATGTACACATCATTTTCGGCGGTAATAATAATTTTTGAAGGTTTCAAACCTGATATGGTTTCGAAAGATGCATTTAAATTTTTCGACATAAAATCGGATGAACTGTTTAGTTGACCCAGATTTTTGGCTACTTTACCCACTGTTACTAACCAAACCACATAAGCATCCCGCGGTGGCGAAAGTCTGGTGGAAGGTGCTAAGTTTGATATTTTAATTTTTATCGCATAATTTTTATTCGCATCTGTCTTTATTTGAACAGTTCCCTGAGCTGCCGGTACAACTACTGATGTCAAAAATTTTGTTTTGTAGGTACAGGAACTGAACGAAAAAATCAATATGATGCTTACCAATAAGGTAAGACCGGTCATTTTTAAATTCTTTGATTTCATTTTGTTTCGTAATTTAAAGGTAAAAATCCTTATTTCTTTATCGATATTCTTGAAATAGCTTTACCAAGTGAATCAACATCTCGGTTAAAAGTTTCTTTGAATTTCTCCCACTTGTTAACATCACTTTCTTTATAATCGGCAATACTTACTTTCAAATCCTGATTCTTTTTTTCAAGTGCAATCAAATCTTTTTCGTATTTCAGTCTCATTTCAGCTTTATCAGCTTTCAGACTGGCTTTCAATTCGGCAATTTTAGTTTCGTTTGCTTTGAGCTTTGCCTGCGATTCGATTTTGTAACGCGTGTATTCGTTTGTCGAATCGATAACTGCCTGCTCAAGATTTTGCTCAGCTACGTTGAGTTTTTCCTGTGCGTTTTCTACATTTTCGGCTTTCTGTTTTGGCGAATTATTACAATTAGTCATTCCTAACAGGATAATGCATGCCATAAAAGCTGTTTTTAAAGTGTTTGTTGTTTTCATTTTTTTAAATTTAAGTGAGTAAATTATGAGTTTTCAGTAATAATAATTTTTGTTGTTTCAGTATCAGTATCAGTATCTGTTTCTTTTATATGCCTGTTTCGAAGCATCGTACTGATCGCTGAAATAATATTTATCAGATTGTTATTGACCAGTGTAGTTGTAAATTTCTCAACCAATACCGAACTCAAGAACCCTTTTAAACTGCGGTTTCGGCCCAGGGTGAAATCGATAATTAAGTCGATTACTTTATTTACTCCCAGTTTGACAAGTTCTATCGGTTGTTCAGTTTTTATTGGCTTACCGCTGAAAATTGAAATCAGATTAAGTCCGGAAAACAATCCTTTCAAGGTAATTTTCAGCTCCTCTTCCTGAACTTCTTTTTTTGCTTTTAAATCTGAAATTTGCACTAAAAGTTCAGCATGATTTATTATATGTGTATTGACCATTTTTTAAGTTTTTATTAATTGTCAATTTCCGAGTAATTTCCGTATAATTTTATCGCGCAATGGTTTTTCAATCATTTTTTTACGACCTAAAAAAAAGATAATGGCAAGCACGAAGTAAAACGCAGCTATAATAGCAAAACCAGCCCAGGCATTGCCCAGTAACGCCGAAAGGTAAAAACCAAGCCCGATACTCAGGGTGAAAACAAATAAAAATGATGTAACCCCAACCACGATTGTACTGACTAAAAATGCACCAAAGACTGATGCTCTTTCGGTTGCCTGTAGTTTCACGATTTCGAAATTCAACATCAAATATTGTTTCAGATTATCGCCTATTTCTTCAATTTTATTTAATTCAGACATATTTTTTTTATTTACTATTTGTTCATTTACCATTTACCATTTTTTCATTCACCACTGAATTGATATGTTGAATTTTATAAAAACATATTTTGTGATTAGTAAATGTTTTATCTTTTAAAACAGATCGAACCGAAAAATAAGAATTCCCCGGTTCGACTTCTTCACAGGTTAATGTTTTACTTTGGTGGTTTCTTCAGCCTGTTGTTTAAAATTATCAGCCATATCTTCTAATTTTTCTTCGGCTAAATCTTCCAGATCTTTTGCTTTTCTGCGTAATGATGCAGCTTCATCTTTCATTTTTCTTTTTAAATCATGTGCCATGTCTTTTGCTCCATCAACAAATTTTCCACGTAATGTACTTCCCTTTTCCGGTGCAAATAAAACGCCTAATGCTGCTCCTACAAGTGCTCCAACGGCTAATGCGCCGAGTACTTTTCCTGTTCCATTGAAATTTTCCATTTTTCTTGTTT
Organism: Bacteroidota bacterium; assembly: GCA_022709605.1. GTDB lineage: Bacteria > Bacteroidota > Bacteroidia > Bacteroidales > Paludibacteraceae > Paludibacter. The sequence continues at coordinate 4,387 of JAKLIM010000080.1, forward strand.
TTTTGTAAATTAAATACTGTGTTTATTATTTTTTTTGAACTGCTTACGGCAGTTTATTAATCATTATTAGATTATCAAAAGGATTTTGAATTAAAACCTGAATCCCAGTGTAGCCTGATACCACATGTTTTTGTAACGTGGTGTGTTTGAAGTTCCATCGCCTTTGTTGTTTAGCAAATCCCAACCCGCCCGTGCACTGAGTACCACACTTTGCATATTAATATCAAATCCGCCGGTAACAGCTAAAATGTTTTTAAGTAGGTTTTCATTATCGAATTGTTCGTCTTGCGAAATATCTCCAAGGTCACTTTTCAATGTGTAATTCTGACTTAATAAATATGAATACTGCGGACCAACTAAAATGGTGAAGTTTTGAGTGGTTTTGAAGGCCAGCAAAAGCGGTACGTCAATAAAATTTGTTGTCCGTTTGAAACTATAATCACTGCTCAAAATTGAACCGGCTCCCCGATAACCCTTTTGTGAAAACAATACTTCAGGTTGAATACCAAGGAATTTCCCAAGTGGAATGGCCAAAAAAATACCGGTAGCTAAACCAAATTTTGGATCGGCCTGAAATTCATCGCCTTGAGTGTCATATACATTCGACAAATTTGCACCGACCTTTAAACCAAAAGTGGGTCGTTCGCGAAAATCTGACTTCTCTGAATTGCCAAAACTGGACTGCGCCAATAAAGTTGAAGTACAAAAAGTAGATATAAAAGCTAAAAATAATAACAATGTTCCTGTTCTCATTGAAGTGTTTACGTTATAATTGTAACTGTATTATTACATCACAAAGGTGGGGTAGAATGTACAAAAATTCCTTACACAATTCTGTGTATATGTTACATCTTTCACGGATTAAAACAGTTGGTTTTATCGTAAATTAAATGGTTTTATAAAAAAAAGTAACGCCGTGGAAGTGCCATCAGCGTTACTTTTTATCTAAAACTATACCTAAAAAAACTTTTAAAATATAAAACTAATATCGCCTTCGGAAAAGCAAATTAATAACAATCAAAATTATTAATGCACCCAATGCTCCGGTCAAAATAGCTCCAACCCAACCGGTCCCGAGATTCACACCGATTTCTCCAAGAAGCCAATATCCGACAAAACTGCCTACAATACCGACCACAATATTCCCCAATAAACCAAGGCCACTGCCTTTGAAAATCATACTTCCGAGCCATCCGGCTGCAGCACCAATAATAAGAGTAACAAGAATTTCCATTTTTTAATTTTTTAGATGATTAATTGAGTGATTTTTACTTTTTATAATACGTTAATGCTTCCGGAATGTATTGTTTTATTTTTGCAATCCGGTTTGCATCAGTAGGGTGAGTGCTCATAAATTCAACTGCCGAATTAGAACCATTTGCTGCCATGCGTTCCCAGAAAGCAATTGCTTCATTCGGATTGTAACCGGCCATTGCAATAAATATCAACCCCAGTCGATCTGCTTCATATTCATGTTTTCTTGAATACGGTAGCATTACACCTACCTGAGCACCAATGCCGTAAAGGGTGTTTAACCCGACACGAGTAACCTCAGACTGGTTTGCTAACGACGCATCGGTTAGAGCGCCTCCATACTGCAAAACCAACTGATTACTTAATCGTTCGTTGCTGTGTTTAGCTATTGCATGAGCAATTTCGTGTCCCATAACAACTGCCATGCCGACTTCATTTTTAGTCATTGGTAATATGCCTTCGAAAAAAATGACTTTCCCGCCCGGCATACAAAATGCATTAACTCTTGAATCTTTCACTAAATTGAACTCCCAGGCCAGATTGGCAATTTCGGATTCCATTTTGTTGTTTCTTAAAAAATTTTCAACTTCCCTTGAAATTTTAGCACCAACTTTTTTTATGTATATGGTATTGGTTATGTCTTTCGAAATAGGTACCGAATCAATAAACTGTTTATAGCTTTGAGCACTCATCGACAGCATTTCTGTACTTGAAACAAGCAACAATTGTTTTCTTCCGGTGATTGGTACATTCGAACATGAACCCATGAAAACAATTAAATAGGTGAATAATAATATTTTTTTCATTTGAATATTTTTAATAGAATAAAGAACAAAGAGTATAGATTACGAAATGTTTTGTTTCTCTGAAATTCATCATTTCTGGTTAATTATTTATTTGAAATTTAGTTTAATATATTTATTTATAAGGGGTTTGATAGCTGAATAATATCGACTCAAAGATCGAATAAAAAGCTTCGATGTTCATTACATAATTTTAAAAATAAGTTACATTATTCACGTATAAATGCAAACCCAGTCAGAATTATGGATAAGATTAATAATAGTAAGGGACTAGCGCCCCGAATAGCTATCGGGGTTACCGCTTAATATTTATTTATAATTATTTTTTCAAACGGTTGGGAAACCGCTTGTCCCCTACTTACCAATTGTCTATACCCCCAAATAAAAAAAGACCATCTTTTTTACAAGATGGTCTTTACACAAACAAATCATTTTCGGTTAAAATCTGTAACCCAATGAAAGGCCAAAACCTGTATTTTTTACGGCAGCTTTATCATCGGTCATTATTTTATATTCCGGATTGATATTCAACATACCAAGTTGAGCATTTACCTGCGCAAATATTCCGCTTGCCATTTCGTAACCGAAAAAAATGTTTCCACCGGCATCCAATGCTTTGTAATATGGAACCAACAATGATTCAGTGATTTCTACTACATTCTGGAATTTCACAGCACTTTCGAGCGCTACCGAACCACCTTCAGTTGTTACTTTACCTTTGATAGCATAAGCCACATAAGGCCCAACGCCAAGCAAAACAAATCCATTACCGAGCTGACCTTTGTACACGAAGTTCAATGGAAGTTCTACATACGACAGATTGGTTGTTGTTGTTAATAATGTACCCGTATTTTTCGCACCTTTGGTTGAGAACAACAGTCCGGGTTGAAAATAAAATTCAGGAGCAACCGGTATCTGCACATTTAAACCTGCATGAAATCCCGGTATCATTGTGTTATCGAGCATGTCGCCACCATGCGTTTTTCCGTTTAAATTCTGTAAATTAACACCGCCAAGAATACCAACGGATATTTGAGCGTTAGCAAAAGTGGCAAAAAGTAAAAGTGTAAATGCAATAGAAATTAGTTTTGTTTTCATCTTAGTTTTTAGTTTTGTTTTTTAGTAATGTTTAAAAAGTCTTTAATCTGTAGTCTTTGATCTTTGTTCTATTTTCCCGCCTGCTTTTCAGCTTCAGCTTTCATTTTTTCGTTGGCTGTAATCAAGAATTCAACCCTGCGGTTTTGCGAACGACCGGTTTCGGTTTCATTCTGATATTTTGGCAATGTTTCGCCAAATCCAACGGTTGATAAACGATTGCCCGAAATATTTTTCGAATTCAAATAATTCGATACTGCAGCAGCGCGTTGTTGTGATAAAGTTTTGTTATAGGCTAAACTACCTTTGCTGTCGGTGTGTCCCTGAATTTCGATGTTTGTATCGGCATATCCATCCAATATTTTTACAAGTTTGTCGAGGTTTGTACGCGCTTCAGTTGATAAATTTGATTGATCGAATCCGAAAAGCACATTACTGCTGAATTCAACAACAATTCCTTCGCCAACCCTTACTACTTTAGCATCGGGAACGGTTTTGGCTATTTCATCAGCCTGTTTATCCATTTGATGACCAATAATGGCACCCGAAGCACCACCCACAGCAGCTCCGATAATTGCACCTAAAGCAGTATTACCTGCTGCTCTGCCAATAACTGCGCCTGCAGCACCGCCACCTGTTGTGCCAATGATGGCTCCTTTTTGTGTTTTGTTTAAAGCCGAACAACCTATCATAAGTAAAGTTGCGCTCAAAATCATGATGAAACTAAGTTTTTTCATTCTGTTTAATTTATTAAATTGTTAATATGTTATATGCAATGTTTTTTACCTTAAAGTTCAAAAAACTATCTTACATTATAATTTAAAGAATTAAAGAAGATAATGCTATCTTCAATTCCCCTTGTGGATTTGGGGTTATTTTTTACTTTGCAAAGGTGCGATTGTTTGCTCCGAAAGGCATTACACAATTCTATGAATAAGTTACATGTATCACGGATTAACAGGAAAAAGCCAATCATGAATGATCGGCTTTTTGGGAATTGTAGAGACAAGGCATGCCTTGTCTCTTAATTTGAAAAGTTTGAAATTTACGAACAATTATGAATTACATACGTTCCATGTACCAGTTCAGTTGTTTTTTAAGTTTCGAAGTTTCAAAAATGGCGGTAATTATTTTCTGTAAACGCAAGAATGAAGTTTCACTTTTTACCACATAATCGAAAGCTGCATGATGCATACAATTAACTGCGACATCAATTTTGTCCTGAGCCGAAAGTATAATTACAGGAATTTCAGCATCGTATAATTTAATTTTATCCAACGTTTCAATCCCATTCATTACATCTCTCACCACTCCATCGAGCAAATAATCCAGAATAATAATATCCGGCTTATGTGCTAAATTTTCTACACATAGTTCGCCAGTGGTGTAAGTTTCAATTTCAAAATCGCCACTTTCAAGAAACTGGATTTCGAGTAATCTGAGAAAAACTATATCGTCGTCAACCAAAAAAATCTTTATTTTCTTTTTCATGGGTTCATGTTTTTTAATACTTTATATTCGGTTTCCAATTCTTTACATGCCTCTGTACAAACATTTTCGAGATGAATAACCAATTCAGAAATTCCATCGGTTTGTTTTTGTGAGCCTGCAAATTCCTGCACTTTTTTTGCAATAACTTCGATATCGTGATGAATACCCATGATGGAAAATGAAGGTATAATTTTGTGTACAGCCGAATACAGCGAATTCCAGTCTTTGTTTTCCATGCTTAACTTAATGGCGTCTACCAGGGGCGGTGTTTGTTCCAAATAGAGCGAAATCATTTCCATCATCAGTGCCGGATTCGAATTTGTTCGCTGCATTAAATAAACCAGATCGGTATATTTACCTTTATTGTTTTTGTAATATTCATCTCCGTTTTGCTCTTCTATTGCGTTTGCCAGTTTCACTAAACTTACTATTTTGCTGTACAAAAGGCGCTCGTCAACAGGTTTGGCAATATAATCGTTCATACCCACAGCTTTGCATTTGGCTAAGTCTACTGTGGTTACATCGGCCGTAAGTGCAATAATGGGGATATTTAAATGCAATGTGTTTCGAATAAATCCGGTTGCATCAAAGCCATTCATTTCGGGCATTTGCAGGTCCATTAATATAATATCAAACTCTTTCACTTTAAGTTTTTCAATCGCTATTTTTCCATTTTCGGCAATATCACATTCAAAGGTGAACTCATCGAGTATGGTTTTCATTAGTAGTTGATTTAGCGGAACATCCTCGGCTACAAGCACTTTAATGTTTTTTACTTCACCGTTTAGTTCCATTATTTCGAGTTCCGATTCCGGATTTTTGTCCGTTTTCGGAAAATCAAGGCTGAAACTAAATATAGAACCTTTGTTCAATTCGCTTTCAACATGAATTTTTCCGCCCTGTTGTTCAACAAGTTGCTTAACGATGGCGAGTCCCAGTCCTGTTCCGCCGTAAAGTCTCGAGCTGTCACTCGAACCTTGCTGAAAATTATCAAAAATCTTTCCGAGTTTGGCATTTTCTATCCCAATTCCTGAATCTGTAACCGAAAACAGAAGTTTTGCCTTTTTTTCATCTTCATTTAATAATTGCACACTCACTTTAATGCTTCCGGCATTCGTAAACTTGATAGCGTTGCTTACCAAATTCAGAATAATCTGATGCAAACGTACCGGATCGCCAAGCAGTACTTTTGGTATATAATTATCATAATCAACTTCTAATTTCAGATTTTTCTCTAAAAATTTCTGTTTAAACAAATGCAACATGGCCGAAATGGATAACTCCGGTCTGAAAGGGATTTGTTCGAAAGTCATTTTTCCGGCATCTACTTTTGCCAGGTCAAGTATATCATTTATTAGCACAATAAGCGCATCGCCACTCATTTTTATGGCCGTAAGATACTCTTTTTGTTTTGAATTGAGCTCGGTTTTCAGCAATACCTTTGTAAATCCAATAATCGCATTCATTGGAGTCCGAATTTCGTGACTCATATTCGAAAGAAATTGTTGTTTGGCTTTTACGGCTTCTTCGGCTTTTTGGGTGGCTTTTTGTGCGTATTCTTTGGCTATCTGTGCCACTTCGTTTGCCTTTTCGGCAAATACTTTGGCTTCAACAAGTTCATTGGCAGTGCGTTTTTGGTCGGTTACATCACGTGCTACTATTACGACTCCTAAAACACTATCATTTTCATCTCTGAAAACTGAGCCGTTGAACAGCACATCGGTTAGTTTTCCATCTATATGTCGTATCGTGAGTGGATAATCGGCTACCGAACCTTCTTTGAAAACCTGCAGATATACTTCACGCGCCTTTTGTGGTTCAGTAAAATAATCGAAAAAATCACTGTCGGTAATTTCATCGTGTGTAAGGCCTATTATTCTTGCAGTTGCCCTGTTCATATCCATTATTTTACCTTCGGTGTTAATGGTTACCAAAGGATCTAAACTGGCTTCAATCAAACTGCGGGCATATTGTGATGCATGTTGTTCCATTTTTATGTTAAGTGTTTTTTTTATAGTTCTTCGATCGGGTTTCGGTTTTTGTCTTTCAACATTTTATATTGCGAAGGCGTGAGGCCTGTAATTTTTTTAAACTGATTGGATAAATGTGCCACACTGCTGTATTGCAGGCGGTACGAAATTTCGGTAAGGTTCAACTCATCATACATCATCAATTCCTTTACACGTTCAATTTTATGAAGTATTATAAATTGCTGAATGGTCATGCCTTTAATTTCAGAAAATAAATTAGAAAGATAGGTGTAATCGTAATGTAATTTTTCGCTAATATAATCCGAATAATTAATTTTAGGTAGTTCATCGTCGTAATGAACCATTTCTACAATCACATTCGTAATTTTTTCGATCAACACCGCCCGTTTATCGTCCATCAATTCGAGACCGGAGTTAAGCAACGCTTCTTTAAGGGCATCGTGCTGATTGTCAGTCATATCCTCCATGATTTCGATCTCGCCTAAATCTACCACAATAAAATGGAGTCCAAGCTTTCTCAGTTCTTCTTTCACCACCATTTTGCAGCGAAGGCTTACCATGTATTTTATATATATTTTCATTTTTATTTTAATTTGAAAACAGGTAATTATTATTTCTAAATGCCATACATTTGAATAATGCTTCGTAATACAGTTCTACAATAAATATAAGAAAGGAAAACAGATATTTTAATGTTTTAATCTTGATATGAAGGATGTTCTGATTTGCTTTTTTTACCAAAAAACATAATAAACCGTGAAGTTCTCTACTTTGAAATGTGTTTTTAGATCAATGTCTTTGTCCCGATAGCTTTCGGAATTTTTTTTCTTTGATCAACATAAATAAAACACTTCAAAGTATTTAATGTTGTAAAGGTAGCTGTTAATTCCGTATATCAATTATGTTTCGTAATAATGAATATTTTTGAGTATGCTTTTTATTTTTAATATGAAATAAGACATGCCGCTTAAAAACAAAACAGACTATTTTTTATTTTTTCCATTCCCATTTTTCCCATGATTTTCTTTATTACCATTGCCCTTGTTCTTTTTCATTTGCTGGTTACCACTTTGATTAGAAATGTGCTGTTTATTCTGATTATTTTTCCTCACACCTATGTTTTTTTGAGGTTTACCCACATAGCCTTTTGCATATTTAATTTTATGCTGTTTGAAATGGTAAT
>JAKLIM010000081.1 GCA_022709605.1 Bacteroidota bacterium
AGGCAACTGGAAGGTCTCGCTGCCCGCCGTGAAGGCCGATGGCAAGGCCCACCGCATGACTGTCACCGGCAAGAACAAGATCGAGTTGGACGACATCCTCATCGGCGACGTGTGGATCGGCTCGGGGCAGTCGAACATGGAATTTGCCTTTAACTGGCAATTGGGTGTGCTTGATGCAGGAGATGAAGTAGCTAAATCAGCCAATAATCAATTGAGGTTTTTTCAACTATCGCATACGTACAGCAATTTCCCCAAAGAAAATTCGGATGGAGAATGGAAAATCAGTTCGCCCGAAACTACACCTTCGATGAGTGTAGCCGGTTATTTCTTTGGCAAAAAATTAAACGAAACAGTGAAAGTTCCGGTTGGGATGATTGCATCGTACTGGGGTGGAACAAATGTGCAGAGCTGGACACCAAACGAGGTTTATCAGCAAGATAATGAACTAGAAATGCTGGCCGAAGATACCAAACCCGTTAACTGGGCACCAACAGCACCATCCATCATCTACAATTCAATGCTGTATCCACTTATCAATTTTAGAATTGCAGGAGCAATCTGGTACCAGGGCGAAGGAAATACCGGCGAACCACAAAACTACGGAAAACTTTTCGAAGGGTTAATAACAGGCTGGCGCAAAGCATTTAACAATGATTTTCCATTTTATTTTGTTCAAATTGCACCCTGGAATGGTTATTGGAAAAATAGCGCTGCATATTTGCGCGAACAACAAGAAACGGCACTTTCGCTCCCTAAAACCGGCATGATAACCGTAGGCGATTTAGTGGACGACATCAAAGATATTCACCCAAGAATTAAAAAAGAAGTGGGAATGCGATTGGTAAATCTGGCTTTGACCGAACAATACGGAATTACAGGACTAAATCCATATTCTCCTACATTTCAAAGCATTACTATTAAAAAAGACAAAATAAATATCAAAATAAAATCGGTGGGAAAATTGACTTCGAAAGTAAAATCTCCGGCTAATTTTCAAATTTCAGGAATCGATAATCAGTTCTATCCCGCTATTGCTAAAATCGAAAAAGATGGAACCATTACGGTTTCGAGCAAAAGTGTGAAAGTTCCGGTTGCTGTTCGTTATTGTTTTACAAACGATGCCATGCCCGATTTATTTGATGTTAATGGTTTGCCATTGGTACCGTTTCGGACTGATAAAATTGAATATAAACCATAACCCCCAACCCCTTCCCGAGGTTTCGGGAGAGGAGTAAGAGATATTACAATTGATTATCATAATTTGCAATAAATGAACATTAAAGAATATATAAATAACGATGCAAATTCAGTTCCCTCTCCTTGGGAGAGGGTTAGGGAGAGGTCATTTCTAGTTTTTCTCATTTTAATAATGCTTTTCCTCATAAATAATATCACAACTTTCGCTAAGGGTGTATACCCCCCCTCTCCTCTTTCTCCCTCTCCTAAAGGAGAGGGTTGGGGTGAGGTGTTAGAGGGGTCAGGGGTGAGGTTGTTTGTAAAAATAAACAACAAGAGTAATTTCGTCCAGAATGAGGAACCATATTATTTTATCGGAACAAATTTCTGGTACGGAGCTATTCTTGGCTCGCAGGGCGAAGGCGGAAATCGTGAACGACTGATTCGTGAACTGGATTTTATGAAAGCGAATGGAATCAATAACTTACGTGTATTGATTGGTGCCGATGGCGAAAACGGAATTGCTTCGAAAGTTGAACCAACATTACAAATTAAACCGGGGAAATATAACGATGCCATTTTCGATGGGTTGGATTTTTTACTTGCCGAAATGGGAAAGCGCGACATGAAAGCAGTGTTGTTTTTCACCAATTCGTGGGAATGGTCGGGCGGTTATAGTCAATATCTTAACTGGGTTGGGAAAGGAAAAAATCCTATACCGTCGGTTGATGGTTGGCCGGCTTACATGGAATATGTTAAACAATATGCCGGAAATGCCGATTGCCAACGATTATTGAAAAATCACATTAAAAAAGTAATAAAACGTACCAACCGTTACACAAAGAAAAAATACATCGAAGATCCAACTATATTTTCCTGGCAAATTGGCAATGAACCACGGGCCTTTTCGGATGAAAACAAACCGCTTTTTGCTGCCTGGTTAAAAAATATTTCAGCATATATCAAATCGTTGGACAAAAATCACATGGTTAGCATTGGTTCAGAAGGACAGTGGGGTTGCGAAATGGATATGAATCTTTTTGAACAGATTCATACCGACCCGAATATTGATTACCTGACCATGCATATCTGGCCAAAAAACTGGAGTTGGTTGGATGTAAAAAACATGCCCGGAACGCTTCAAAACAGCATTGATATAACGGCTGAATACATGAAAAATCATATGGCTGTTGCCCGCAAGTTGAACAAACCCATTGTGTTGGAAGAATTCGGTTTTCCCCGTGATCATCACGAATACAATCTGAAAGATTCAACTTCCTTACGCGATAAATATTACAGTTCGGTTTTTGAAAAAATATTGAAATCTTCCAATGAAAAAGATGTGTTGGCAGGATGTAATTTCTGGGCGTGGGGTGGCTTTGGTCGTCCTAAGGGACAACATGTTTTTTGGCAAAAAGGCGATGATTATTTGGGCGATCCGGCACAGGAAGAACAAGGATTGAATGCTGTTTTTAACACCGATGCTACTGTTCAACTTGTGAAGAAATACGCATTGAAAATGAAAAATATCCCAATTCTGGTGGATATGAAAGCAACGCCAAAAACGCAGGCCTTGTTTCATAATATGTTGAAAAATCTTGACAAAGGCATTATGGTAGGTCATCAAGACGATTCGGCTTATGGCATTGGTTGGTACGGAAAACCGGGCGCTTCGGATGTAAAAGCCGTAACGGGTGATTATCCGGCTGTAGTAGGTTGGGAGCTTGGACATCTGGAAATTGATGCGCCATATAACCTGGATTCAATTTATTTTACAGACATGAAACGCCTGATGCGAGAAGTCTATGACCGCGGTGGAATCAATACCATCAGTTGGCACGGCGATAATATTGTAACCGGTAAAACAGCATGGGACTGTGCCCAAAACAATGTGGTGAGCAGTATTTTACCCGGCGGTGTAAATCATGCAAAATTTCTTACATGGCTCGATCGTCTTGCCTCGTTTTTCAATGAGTTGAAAGATGAAAATGGTGAAGCATTTCCGGTTATTTTCAGGATGTACCATGAGCATACCGGGAGTTGGTTTTGGTGGGGAGCTAAACAATGTACGCCCGATGAGTATAATGAATTATATCGCATGACAGTGAAGTATTTGCGTGATGTAAAAGGCGTTCATAACCTGCTATACGCATTTTCACCTGCCGATGTGGCTACCGAACAGGAATATCTGGAACGCTACCCGGGCGACGAATGGGTGGATATTGTTGGATTCGACACCTATGCTTATGGTACGGAGCAAAAAAATATTGAAGAGTATAAAACAAAGATTGACAACGGATTAAAAATAGTTACCACTTACGCAGCAAAATCAGGAAAAATTCCGGTTTTGGCCGAAACAGGTTGCGAAGCACTTAAAATTGATAATTACTTTACAAAAGTACTCTTACCTGTTATTAAGCCCTATCAAATCAGTTATGTGTTGTTTTGGCGAAATGCCGTGAATCGACCGGATCATTTTTACGTACCTTATCCCGGTCATCCGGCAGCCGATGATTTTGTGAAGTTTACCGAAACACCGGGAATTTTTTTAAGCAAAGAAATTCAATCATTGTATTCACTTGGTAAATAATAGAGTTTAAATCTTTTTTTTTGAGATGAAGAATAAAAAACAATCCATATTACTAATGCTGATGCTAAATGTAGTTTGTGTTTTTTCGCAAAGCGGAAAAGCAACTGATTTAGCTTTGGGGCGTGAGCATCTGCTTATGGATTTTGGCTGGCGTTTTTCGCTCGGACACGCTAAAGATTTTGCAAAGGATTTCGGTACAGGTACTGCATATTTCACACATTTTGCAAAAGCTGGTTATGGCGATGGAGCAGCTGCACCGGCATTTAAAGATAGTGCCTGGCGTGAAGTGGATCTGCCACACGATTGGGCAGTTGAATTGCCTTTTTCGGGTTCAGCAAGTCATAGTCATGGCTATAAAACCATTGGTTGGAAATATCCCGAAACATCGGTGGGATGGTATCGTAAAAAGTTTAATTTGTCGGCTTCTGATCTTGGACGTAAAATCAGTATTCAATTCGATGGCATTCATCGCAATTCTACGGTTTGGGTAAATGGTTTTTATATGGGACATGAGCCAAGCGGTTATGCCAGTTCGGTATATGACATTACCGATTACCTGAATTATGGTGGTGAAAATACCGTAGCTGTTCGGGTAGATGCAAGCATTGAAGAAGGTTGGTATTACGAGGGTGCAGGCATTTATCGTCATGTGTGGCTCAACAAAACCAACCGCCTGCATGTGGCACAATATGGCACTTTTGTAACTTCGGAAACAACCGTGGATAAAGCAGAATTGACTATTCGAACAAAGGTAGAGAATCAATATGCTCAACGGAAAAACTTTACAATAGAGCAAACGCTTCTGGATGCCAATAATCAGCAAGTAGTCTCAAAAAAACTGGAAGATATAAGCTTGAATGGAAATTTGGACGAAACCTATTTCCAAAAAATAAACTTGGATAAACCAACGCTTTGGTCGCTTGAAAATCCGTACTTATATAAATTGAAAACCAACATTATTTCCGAAGGAAAAATTGTAGACAGTTATACGACAAATGTGGGAATTCGTACGGTACGTTTCGATCCAAATCTGGGATTTTTTCTAAATGGCAAAAATGTAAAAATACTTGGAACGAACATACATCAGGATCACGCAGGAGTTGGAACGGCTATCCCAGATGCGTTGCAGGAATTTCGAATAAGAAAGCTCAAAGAAATGGGCAGCAATGCCATCCGGACTTCGCACAATCCGCCTACTCCGGAATTGTTGGATGCATGCGATCGAATGGGGATGCTCGTTATGGATGAGAATCGGTTAATGGGAATTAATCGGGAGCATTTCGATTTGCTGGAACGCTTTATGGTGCGCGACCGCAACCATCCATCGGTCGTGATATGGTCAGTTGGCAACGAAGAATGGGCTATCGAAAGCAACGAAAAAGGAGCACGCATTACCAAAACCATGCAGGAATTTGCTCAAAAACTGGATTCCTCTCGGGCATTTACAGTAGCTGTTTCGGGTGGTTGGGAAAATGGAAGCGGAAAAACTACGCAAGTGATGGGCTATAATTACATTGTGCAGGGCAATATCGACGAACATCATAAAAATTTCCCATGGCAAAGTGGTATTGGAACCGAAGAAAGCAATACCATTGGCACACGTGGCGTGTATGTGGATGATAAAGAGAATGGTCGTATGGCTGCAAGCAATCGGATGCCGGAGAATGTTGGTACAGAGTCGGGCTGGAAGTTTTATGCTGTGCGTCCGTTCCTTTCGGGGGTGTTTTACTGGACTGGTTTCGATTATCGCGGAGAACCGAATCCGTTGGAATGGCCGGCTGTCAATTCACAATTTGGAATCATTGATTTGTGCGGATTTCCAAAAGATATTTTTTTCTACCTGAAATCGTGGTGGGGAAAAGAGCCGGTAATGCATATTATGCCACATTGGAACTGGAAAGGCAGCGAAGGAAAACCAATAAAAGTGACAGTTTACAGCAATGTCGAAGTAGTGGAATTACTATTGAATGGTAAAACGTTGGAAAAAAAAACAATGGAAAAAAACGGACATTTGGAATGGAATGTAAACTATAAACCGGGAACATTAGTGGCTAAAGGATTTGTCAAAGGAAAACTAACTGTATCTGAAAAAATACAAACTTCGGATGAGCCTGCAAAAGTAGAACTTACTGCTGACCGAATGGAGTTGAATGCCGATGGAGAAGATGTGGCGGTAATCACAGTTCGGATGAACGATAAGAAAAACCTTTTGGTACCTACAGCCAATAATGAAGTGACATTTACACTGAACGGTCCGGGCAAAATAATAGGTGTGGGTAATGGTGATCCGGCTTCGCACGAACCTGAACAGCTCTTTGGACATGAACAATGGAAGCGAAAAGCATTCAATGGATTAGCTCAAATAATTGTAAAAACAACAAAACAAGGCGGAGAAATTACCCTCACAGCAAGTTCAGAAGGAATGACTTCGATGATTTTGAAGTTGAATTCAAAAGCAGCAGTTATTCGACCAACAACAGAGAGTATTACAAAATAAAAATATAAACAAGTTCTAAAAAGTTTCTGACAGCTGTAGAGATTTGGAGAACTGATAATAAAACAGTATGATTGAATTCAAAAAAGCTTTAGCATCACTCAAAGCAACACACAAAGAATTATTAACTAAGAAAAACACAAAAGTGGCTCATAGCAACGGAATCTACGATCGCTACGTAAACCCGATTGTAACGGCTGCTCATGTTCCCATCGAATGGCGTTATGATTTAAATCGGGAGACAAATCCCTATCTAATGGAAAGAATTGGTGTAAATGCCACACTTAATTCAGGCGCCATTAAATGGAATGGAAAATATTTATTAGTAGTTCGTGTTGAAGGAAACGATCGTAAATCATTTTTTGCCATTGCCGAAAGTCCAAATGGGGTGGATAACTTCCGCTTTTGGGATGAGCCGGTAACGCTTCCTGAAAACGATGAACCGGATGCCAATGTTTATGATATGCGTCTCACAGCACACGAAGATGGTTGGATTTATGGTGTTTTCTGTAGCGAACGAAAAGATCCTGCTGCTCCGGCGGGCGATCTGTCGATGGCAGTTGCTGCTGCCGGAATTGCACGCACCAAAGACCTTATTAATTGGGAACGCTTACCCGACTTGAAAACCAAAAGTCAGCAACGCAACGTAGTACTTCATCCGGAGTTTGTTGATGGCAAATATGCGTTGTATACCCGTCCGCAGGATGGATTTATTGATACCGGGAGCGGTGGTGGAATTGGATGGGGACTCGTTGACGATATAACTAATGCTGAAGTGAAAAATGAGAAAATTATCAATCACCGTTATTATCATACCATCAAAGAATTGAAAAACGGCGAAGGTCCGCATCCGATTAAAACTGCAAAAGGTTGGCTGCATTTGGCACACGGTGTACGCAATTGTGCTGCCGGATTGCGTTACGTGTTGTATCTTTACCTCACCGATTTGCAAGACCCAACAAAATTGATTGCCGAACCTGCCGGATATTTTATGGCTCCTGAAGGCGAAGAACGTGTTGGCGATGTGTCGAATGTACTGTTCAGCAATGGCTGGATTGCCGACGATGATGGAACGGTTTTCATCTATTATGCTTCGTCGGATACACGCATGCATGTGGCAACTTCTACTATCGATAAATTATTGGATTATTGTATTAATACGCCTGCCGATGGTTTTCGATCTGCAAAATCGGTTGAAACGATCAAAAAATTAGTTGCAAAACAACCCCTAACACCTAAAGGGGAATAAGAAAATAAATACGGGGAAAAGGAGAAATTATTATTAATCATTTAAAAAACAACCAATGGTAATCCTGTTCCCTCTTTAAACAAAATTTCCATTTGCTTTCTCCTTTTGGAGAAAGTCCCCGAAGGGGGAAAGAGGTTGGGAGAGGGTTAGGGAGAGGTCAAAAACACTTATGAAATTCACAAAAAAAATAGCATTCTCAGTAATGCTTATTGCCGGAATATCTTCGGCAAATGCTCAAAAATTTGAAGGTTTAGCCAAAACACCTCCAATGGGATGGAACAGTTGGAATAAATTTGCCTGCAATGTAAGCGAACAATTGATCAAAGAAACGGCTGACGCTATGGTTTCATCAGGCATGAAAGACGCTGGTTACGAATACGTTGTGATTGATGACTGCTGGCAGGTAAAACGTGATTCGCTTGGTTTTATCGTTGCCGATCCCGATCGATTTCCATCCGGAATAAAAGCATTAGCCGATTATATTCATTCAAAAGGTTTGAAATTCGGTATTTATTCGTGTGCCGGAGCTCAAACCTGTGGCGGACGACCAGCAAGTCGGGGTCACGAATACCAGGATGCTCTTTCGTATGCAAAATGGGGAGTTGACTACCTCAAATACGACTGGTGTTTCACCGAAAATCTGAATGCAAAAGGTGCTTATACAACCATGCGTGACGCACTTTATAGCGCCGGTCGACCCATCGTTTTTAGCCTATGCGAATGGGGCGACAACAAACCCTGGCTTTGGGCCGATAAAGTGGGGCATCTTTGGCGTACAACGGGCGATATTTACAATTGTTTCGACTGTGTGAAAGATCATGGTACCTGGAAATCATGGGGTGTAATGCAAATCCTGGATAAACAAGAAGGTTTGCGTCAATATGCCGGCCCCGGACATTGGAACGACCCCGATATGATGCAGGTTGGAAATGGAATGCCGGTAAATCAGGAACGTGCTCATTTTACCATGTGGGCAATGCTCGCAGCTCCGCTTATTTCCGGAAACGATTTGCGCAATATGAGTTCCGAGACTCTGAATGTGTTGACAAATAAAGAAGTTATCGAAATAAATCAGGACACACTGGGAATTCAGGGCTTTAAATATGCTGTAAAAGATAGTGTAGAAACATGGTTGAAGCCTTTAAAAAACAATGAATGGGCATTGGTTTATCTCAACAGAAGCAAAAGTCAGAAAAGTATTAGCGTGGATTGGAAAAATTTCAGAGTAAACGATGAGTTTTCAGGTCGATTATTTGACACAACTACAAAAGATATATTCATTGTCAGGGATTTATGGCTTAAAAAAGTCATTGGCGATACGCGTAAAACTTTACAAGCTACCATCGCAGGCGAAGATGTTTTATGTTTGAAAATATCAAAGAAGCCTGTAAAAAAACAAAAATAAGCCCTAATTTGAAACAATTAATACGGGAATGATTAAAACAGAAGGACTACTTTTGTTTCGAATGAATTTACTATTTAAATTAAAATCACAAAATGCTTACCACCATCGATTATGCCATCATAGGCGTTTACCTGAGTTTGTTAATTTTCATCGGCTTTTACCTCAAACGCCGTGCTTCAAAAAATCTCGAATCGTATTTGCTGGGTGGAAAAACCATCCCCTGGTATATGCTTGGATTATCCAATGCCTCGGGCATGTTCGACATTTCGGGTACAGTTTGGTTGGTTGCCATTACTGTTATTTACGGGTTGAAAAGTATTTATATTCCGTGGTTGTGGCCGGTTTTTAATCAGATTTTTCTGATGATATATCTATCGGCGTGGCTGCGTCGGTCGGGTGTTACTACGGGTGCCGAGTGGATTGCTTTCCGTTTTGGAAAAGACAAAGGCGCTGTTACTTCACACTGGATAATTGTAATTTTTGCTATTCTGGTTTGTTTGAGCATGTTGGCTTATGGATTTATCGGTATGGGGAAATTTATTCAGGTTTTTCTGCCTTTAAAAACCATGTTTCCTGCATTGAGTTTTGTTTCCGATGCTTATGTACCGCATGTGTGGGGAATTGCATTTACTTTGTTTGCTGTATTTTATGCATTGATGGGTGGAATGATGAGTATTGTTTGGGCTGATGTGGCTCAGTATGCAATTATGACCCTGGCTGCACTTGCAATTGCTGTAATTGCCATGGTACATTTAGATGTTATCGAATTTTCGAAGATATTGCCAGAAGGTTGGTATTCGCCCGGTTTTGGAACTCAATTGGATTTGAACTGGACAGGCAAATTTGCCGAGTTTAACACAAAAGTCCAAAGCGATGGTTATCAATTGTTTTCGTTGTTTTTCGGAATGGTTTTGATGAAAGGCATTCTAAGCAGTATTGCCGGACCTGCACCAACTTACGATATGCAGAAAATATTATCCACAAAATCGCCACGCGAAGCTTCATTGATGAGTGGATTTGTTTCAGTTATCCTTATGCCGGTTCGTTATTTAATGATTGCCGGAATTGCGGTCATCGGAATTATTATTTACGATCAAATTCAGGGTCAGATTACAGTGAATGGTTTGGTGGATTTTGAACTGGTTTTACCTGCTGTTATTGCTCATCCATGGATTCCGGCCGGATTGATGGGGCTGATTTTAGCCGGTTTACTCGCCGCTTTTATGTCCACTTTTGCCGGCACGCTTAATGCAGCGCAAGCTTATATTGTTAACGATATTTACATTAAATACCTGAATCCGGGTGCAAGCGCTAAACAATCGAACAAAGCGAACGTAATTGTTGGACTTGTGGTGGTGGTTATCAGCATTTTATTTGGTGTATTGGCCGAAAATGTGAACAGCGTTTTGCAATGGGTTACAGGTGCGTTGTACGGTAGTTATATTGCTGCTAATATTCTGAAATGGCATTGGTGGCGTTTTAACAGCAAAGGTTTTGCTTGGGGAATGGTTGGCGGATTAATTCCGGCATTAATTTTACCTTATGTGCCTGTGATAAACACAGTTTTGCCCTTGTATTATTTCCCCATTATTCTTGTTTTTTCAGTTATTGGTTGCATTTGGGGAACTTATTCAGCACCTGCCACAGACACCGAAGTATTGAAAAAATTCTATTCCAAAACCCGTCCTTGGGGATCATGGAAACCAATTCACGATATGGTCATTGCCGAAAATCCGGAATTCAAACAGAATACTGCTTTCGGGCGCGATATGCTGAATGTAGCCGTAGGGATTATTTGGCAAACTGCACTTGTTGCTGCACCTATTTATTTGGTTGTAAAACAGTTCCGGGGACTTGCCATCGCCGCAATCATTGTTGGTATTGGCACTGTAATTCTAAAAAAGAACTGGTACGATAAGTTGGAAGATTAACTCAGTATTTATGAATAAATTACGCTCAGTATTTTTTCTTTTGTTTTTATTTTTTGTAGAAAATATTTCTGCGGAAAACAAAAACATCAATTCATCTCCTTCGGATAGGGCTTCGCAATTGCTTGCGCAAATGTCCTTGGGTGAGAAAATTGCTCAACTCAAAAACTGTTCCTACGATGTTATTAAGTCATTTGTTGATGTAAAAGGCAATGTGAATACCGACAGTTTGAAGAAGTATTTCCCCTATGGAATTGGTGAAATAGGCTTGAGTTGGTCACTTGAGCCAACTTTATACGTCAAAATAGTCAATCAACTTCGAAATTATAATAAAAGCTTACGTATAAACATTCCACCTTTGTTTATTGGCGAAGGGCTTCATGGTTATATGGCCAATGGTGCAACTGTTTTTCCGCAAGCCATTGCACTTGGCTGTTCGTGGGATCCTGTTTTATTGGAAAAAATATTTACAGCCACAGCACTCGAAGCTTCGGCACGCGGTGTAAAACAACTTTTTTCGCCGGTGTTGGATTTGGCACGCGAACCCCGTTTTGGTCGTACCGAAGAAATGTACAGCGAAGATGCTTATCTGGCTGCTATATGCGGTCAATCTGCCGTTTGGGGCTTTCAGGGGCGCAATGGCATGCCTGACGAAAACCATGTAGCGGCAACATTGAAGCATTTTGTTGGCCACGGTCAGCCCGAAGGTGGTCGAAATGTAGCTCCGATTAATATCTCAAAATATGATTTAATGAACAGCCACATGCTACCGTTCGAAAAGTGCATTCAAGCCGGGGCACTGAGTATTATGCCGTCGTACAACGAAGTGAACGGAGAACCCAACCATGCCAGCAAATGGTTATTAAACGATATTCTACGCTCGAAATTTGGTTTTAGTGGATTGATTACTGCTGATCAGGATGCACTTCGCGAAATGTACAAAACACACCAAACAGTTCCAACACTTGCCGATGCCGCCAGAGTGGGGATTGAAAATGGTATTGCAATTGACTTGCGTTACAATGTTGGTGCTTACGATGAACTGGAAAATCTTGTCGAAACGGGCGGTGTAAATATTGCTTCGATTGATGATCTTGTTTTAAAAGTACTTACGCTCAAATACTTACTTGGACTTTTTGATACAAAAGATATTGACGAAAAAGAAATGTTGAAAGTTACCAACAGTCAGGCTCATAAAGCATTGGCTTTGGAAGCAGCACACAAATCAATCGTATTGCTTAAAAATCAGAAAAACACCTTACCGCTTGATGCTGAAAAACTTAAAACCGTTGCAGTAATCGGTCCATTAGCCAAAGGCGTTCATTTTGGTGGTTATACGGCTGAAC
>JAKLIM010000082.1 GCA_022709605.1 Bacteroidota bacterium
TTGGATTTGAAATTGTACGATGCTTCAAGCGAAATGTTATACGATCTACCTACTACTTTTGACTTTACAAATGGCGGTTCGTTCGGTACTTCAGGTACACCTGAGGTTTTACAAGCTACTGCTTCGTTGAGCATACCGGTAAATACCGGATATACCTGGATTTCATTTAATGTATTGCCTGAAGATAAATCAATTACTAATGTGCTGAATTATAATGTTCAGAACGGTGATGAACTCTTTGGTCAAGGCGTAAGTGCTAATTATGATGGTGGTTGGGATGGAATTGATTTTATTGAAAAAAATAAAATGTATGTTTTGAAAACTTCATCACTAAGCCCTGGTTCAATTACAATAAACAATCAACGATTAGTTAAAAACACACCTGTTACTGTTAAAAACGGATTTACATGGATAGGATATTCGTTAGTAAACTCTGCTAGTGTTAATGCAGCATTTTCCGGAATGACTATAAATGATGGTACACAATTATTCGGACAAGGTGTATCTGATAGTTATGACGGTGGATGGGAAGGACTTACTTTGAATCCTGGTAAAGGTTATAAATTAAAAACTACAAGTGCACAATCTGTATTCAATTACCCAAGTAAATTAGGTTCAGCAGCAAGAGTATCTTCAGTCAATGCAGAAATACCAAGTGAATGGGTTACTCCTACAAATATGCTGAATACGGCAAATGCATATATTAAAGTTTACAAAAGTGGTGCATTGCAAGCAACAGCCGGAATGACTGTAGCTGCATTTAAAGGTACTGAGTGTAGAGGTGTAAAAACACTTTCCGGAACAAGAACATATTTTGCATTGCCAATTGTTTCAAATTTATCTACTGAAAGTGGTTTTACTTTTAAATTATATGACCCTGCAAATGGAGGTGTAGTATATGATATGAATGAAACATTAGATAATTTTGATTGTGTTAATGGTTATGGAACTTCTACCAGCACTTTAACTTTATCAATTACATCTACATCAGTGGATAATACAATTACTTCTAAAAAGTTTAATGTTTATCCAAATCCTGTAAAAAATGTATTCCGGTTGACTTTAAATTCTGAATTGTCAACCAATGCCCAAATTGATTTGTACGATTTGCAAGGTAAGCACATTCAAACAATCTATAGTGGTGTTGTTAATTCAAACAATACAATTGAAGTTAACAGAAATATGAATATCACAAATGGTATGTATTTGATTAAAGCCATAATAGGCGGAGAACAACACATTACAAAAGTTGTATTACAATAACAAAAAAAATTCACAGTATGCTTCGGCATACTGTGAATTTTACTAACAGCTAATATTGAAAAAAAATGAAAATAAAATTACTTTTATTATTGATTTTCGTATCACTTTTTTCGATGAATACCTTTTCGAAAACAGATGACACATTGCCTGGTAATTGGGTATCTCCTGATAATATGCTGAATACTGCAAATGCCTACATTAAAGTTTACAAAAATGGCACATTACATACTTCAGCAGGCATGACTTTAGCTGCTTTTATAGGTACTACATGTAGAGGTGTAAAATTACTATCTGGAACAAGAACTTATTTTGCGTTACCAATTTCATCTAATTTATCTAATGAAAGTGGTTTCACATTCAAACTCTTCGACCCTGCAAATGGTGGTGCAATTTATGATATTACTGAAACATTGAACAATTTTGATTGTGTTAATGGTTATGGATCAACTACTTCTCCTTTGCTGTTAAACATTAATCTTACTCCGGTTAACAATCCCACTGCTTCTACAGATTTTAGTGTTAATCCAAATCCGGTAAATGATGTTTTCCGATTGAAGTTAAATTCGGATATTTCAGCCAACACAAAAATTGATTTATTCGATTTGCAGGGAAAGTTTGTTCAAACAATTTATAGTGGTGCAGCTAAATCGAACAATATAGTTGAAGTGAATAGAGATAAAAGCATTTCAAAAGGTATGTATTTGTTGAAAGCTATCGTTGGCGAAAAACTATACATTACAAAAGTTATTTTGCTATAATGTTCTATATCAAAATTTTATTATCAAGATAATTAATTTAAAACAAGAATAAATATTTATTAAAAAAAAGGTACTCAACTAAATTGCATTTTTTTAACATGACTACTAAGAAACAGACTTGTATAAAATTTGCAAGTCTATTTTTAAAAACTTTATTGCGTTGTTAACACTTAATACACAAAACTATTCAAAACTCAATTTATTTCAGCGTATTATTTTGATAATTAATAGCAGATATCAATGAGTTCTAAAATTTATAATAAAAAGCAGTTTCTGCTTCCTGAGAGCCATCGCTCCATGTCGTGTTATCATGCTAAGGTTATGGAAGATGGCATTATGAAACTTACAATACACGATTGTAAACGGTCGGTACAACTAAAAAACGATTTAAATAATGAGGATGAAATAGATGAAGCTATCGAAAAATTAAATAATTTTGCCGAAGGAATACTTGAATTGAAAAAATTCATCCAGGAAAATTTCAAAAAGTAAGAATTATTTTAGCATGGCAATTTAACAGGACAAGCGAATATGATGAATAGAATTGATAGTGTAACTTCGGAATTAACGACTTTATTAACCAATAATAATACTGAAGAAAACATTGGTGAAGCTTATATTCACTTGTATGGGGTTTCGCATTTTTGTGCATTACTGGCCATGAAACGCAATTTGGACATTGAACTAAGTAGTATAATGGGCTTATTGCATGATATTTACACCTACACACACGGTTACGATAAACAGCATGGGATACTGGGTGCAGAAATAGCAGACGCTTTGTTGAAAAAGATAAATATTTTTACCGATGAGGAGATTTCAATAGTTTGTATTGCCATCTCGAATCATAGTGATAAAAAAAACATTCACGATACTTACAGCGAATTACTTAAAGATGCCGATTCGGTTCAAAATTTTTTGGAAGCACCTTTTTCGGAATTAAAACATAAAAAAAGGATAAAAAGTGTATTGAAAGAAATTGGAATAACTGTCAAATTAAAAGAAATTATTAACTCTCAAACTTCGGATACCTCACAATGAGTTCGATTATTAGCAAATACGACACAGCGATAGAAGAATTTATAAGTACTATAAAAAACAGTTCAGAGATTTCTATCGATGCAACAATAAACCAATTAAAGAAAATTGAATCTATTTTATTTCTTTATAAATTATCGTTTAAAGATATTAGTTACGGAAAAAAGTATTTAGCTTGTTTGAAAAAAAATGACGAAATTCAATTTAGGATTACAACACTTGAGAATTCGGCCCACAAAGAATTCATTGCTAAATATCTGACCTATTTAAAAAAACAAGCATCAGATTTAAATACCAAAATTAAAGTTTTTAATTCGAGGAAAAAACTGAAATTCCCTACTGTTAAGATAAAAGATCTTATTTCTGACGAAATATTTTTATCAAAATCAGATAAGTATTTAAGAAAAATCGAACAATTTATTGCTACGCAATCGGATGACAATATTGAAGATGATGTAGAAGATATCTTCAAATCATTTAATAAATTTAATAAGATTGTACTTGCAGCGACTTATTTAAATATTCTCGACGATGAAAATGCTACAGTTTTAGAACCCACACTGAGGTTGTTAAACGATATAATTCATCGCGAAAATTTAATATTGGAACTTTACTCATTCTACAAAAAGAATATCGAGCAAACTGAAAATCTGATCGATTCACTTGAGCATGAAAAAATGACGCTTATTGATACATTTGAAAGTGAAGAAGAAAATATACTCAATTCTTGTAGAATGATAGTTAAACGATTGCATAATAATGAGATATGTGACGATTTGAATCAAATTGATAATCCAATAGAGACTATTTCATAATTTTGTTTAGTTCGAATTTGAAAACTTCGGAGCAACTTTTTCCCAACGGATTACTTGTTTCGCAACTACCCGATTTTTTCTTTTTAAATAATTTGCAAATATCCCCCTTTGTGCGACAACCTTTTTCTACAGCTGATTTCATTTCAGCCCTGCTAATATCATAACAGTAGCATATTATTGCATTATCCGAATTGTCTTTAAAAAACAAAGAGTACTTCAAATCATCTTTCTTCAAATTGCTTTCACCCGAAATATACACCGTTTCGCATTCTTTATCAACACATAATTGCCATTTGCCTTTTGTTTGATTTATTTTATCCGAAGATTTCACCAGATTTCTTACTGTATTCTCTTTGATCTTTAAAGTGGGTTGTCCGCAATCCGGACAAATTTTTATTCCTTTCATAGGGGCGTTTTTAGTCGTTTTTTTATTGTTGTAAAAATTGTATTTGTGCATTATTAGTTGCAATATTTCAATGCAGTACTACTTAACATTTAAGAATGCAAAATTGTTTTTAAACAGTTTCTTAATATCTAATTTACTTTATCCGGCACTTTACAGGTTATAATTAATTTGTAACACATACTACTTCCGACTTCACATCCCTGACACTTTATTGTTATATTGACATACTACTTTTGCCGAAACTTTTATAATGACTGAAATGTTTCGTAGAATTCTCGCTCTTCTTTTATTTGTACCAACTATTGTTTTTTCTATCAATATCGAGGGCGTTGTGCGCGATGCACAAACCGGAGAAGTACTTATCGGGGCCAATGTGTTTCTGAAAAATAATAAATCGAACGGTACTACTACCGGATTAAATGGAACTTTTGTACTAAGAAATGTAGATGCCGGCAAAATTGTTCTGGTTTGCAGCTACATAAGTTATCAAACACTTGAAAAAACAATCAACGTTCCCGGATCACAAAAACTTTCATTAGAACTTGTATCGTACGAAAACGAACTGCAGGATGTTGTAGTAATGGCATCTAACAAAACCACTGATATTGGCGTACGAAGTTTAGAGAGGTTATCGTCCAATGTAATTAATATTGTTGGCGCGCGTAGCATCGAAATATCACCCGACCTCACAGTTGCCAATGTTTTGGGACGTATTTCGGGAGTTGTTATGGAGAAAAACAGTTCAGGCGAAGCAGAATATGCAGTATTACGTGGCATGGATAAACGCTACAACATCACGTTGGTGAATGGGGTGAAAATTTCAAGCCCAAACGACAATCAACGATACGTACCGCTCAACATTTTCCCAAGCGAATTGCTCGATCGACTTGAAGTAGGCAAAACCCGAAGTGCCGAAACCGAAGCAGATGCCACCGGTGGAGCTGTAAATCTGGTAATGAAAGATGCGCCTTACAATTTTACCATTAAAGCCAATGTAGCAATGGGTTATAACAACCGGTTTTTTGACCAAAAATTAAGCACTTTCGACAGAAATAAAGTGATTAAAGTTGCTCCTTACGAGCTTTACGGAAACACCTATTCAGCAACCATGACCGATTTTGGAAATTCGGTGTATGCTCCTTACGATATACAACCGCTTCCAAATATAACAACCGGAATATCAGCCGGGAATCGGTTTTTCAATAAGAAACTTGGATTTATTTTTGCTGCCAACTATCAAAATCTTAACAAAGGAACAAATTCGACTTATTACAACGATGAAATGTTGCAAACCGAATCGACACTTCGGATCACATCGGTAAAAGATCGCATTTATTCCGAAAACCAGCAGCAATATGGCGTACATGCTAAACTTGATTATGTTTTTTCAAAAAACAATAAAATTGAGTGGTACAATTTTCTGATAGCAAACAACAACACGCAAATCAGACAATCAACTTCGACCAACTTCAAGCTGTTTTATGAGCCCGAAAAAGGCAACCTCGATTTTGGTTATCAAACCCGTATGCGGACTACCGATCAGCAAATTTTTGCTTCGACTCTGCAAGGTCAACACAGACTGAATGAACGGTTAGACCTTAACTGGACAGCGATTTATTCAAAAGCAGGATTGCAACGCCCTGATCAGATATATGTTAATACTGACAATTTACGTCAGAATTTCATTGACAATTTCAATATTGATGGAGATGGATCCGACAGACGTTGGGAACACAATTCCGATCAGGACATATCAGCCTTATTCCACTTGAATTACGGTTTACCCCTTGCTTTTGGTAAACTGAAATTTCAGACTGGTGGGTTAGTAAGGAATAAAATACGTGACAATTTTTACATCAATTATGTAATTAAACCGAACGACACCAATCAAACTTTTGAAACTATCGATCAGATAAACTGGTATGTTTATACTCCAAAAGGGAGCGTAAATCAAACAACGTATAATGCGTCCGAATTGAATACTGCCGGATATTTTCAAGTACGCTTTGATCGTGAAAAACTGGAGGCTATTGCCGGTTTACGTACCGAATATAACGATCAGGGTTATCACCTCGTTTATCCAAATGCAGGCGAACCTGCCGATGGAGGACAACAATATGTCGATTTTCTTCCCAATGTACAGCTAAAATATTCTCCAAAAGAGAATATGAACTGGCGTGCAAGTTATTTTCAGTCAGTTAATCGCCCGGGTTATTTCGAGATCGTTCCCTTTATAATTCAGGAAGAAGAATATACAATTTATGGAAATAAAAATTTAAAACGAGCTATAATTGATAATATTGATGTGCGATGGGAATTTTTCCCCAAAGCGCAGGATCAAATTTTAGTTGGTATGTTTTTTAAAAATATAAAATCGCCGATTGAGTTCTCTTATTACTCCATCAACCAACGTCAGGCGGGATTAGGGTTGGTAAATTTAGGAGATGCCCGGAATTTCGGATTAGAAATTGACTACATTAAATACCTGCGCATTTTTGGCGTGAAAGCCAATTATACCTACACACATTCATCCATCACAACATCCAAAGTTTATTATGGTAAAGATGAAAATGGAAATACCAAAACGATGACAAAAGATCAAACCCGTCCGTTGGTAGGTCAGGCGGCACACGTGGCCAATATTTCACTATTATTAAAAGATGTAAACCATGGTTGGGATGCTCAATTAGCAGCATCGTACATAGGCGATAAAATTATAATTGCGTCCCGTTATCTCGACTCCGATTATTGGGAAAAAGGATCGTTCAATCTTGATTTTTCGATGGAAAAAAGCTTTAAAAACGGTTTTTCAATATTTGCTAAAGCCAACAATCTGTTAAATACGCCCAAAATTGAATTTCTGAAAACATATAATCCATACAACGATAAATTCGATTATCAATCGGCAGATAAAGGTGAAACACTTATCAGAAGAGAGTTTTACCAACGAACATTACTTATAGGTATAAGGTATAAATTATAAACAAAATCAATTAGAAAAATGAAAAAACTTAATTTATTATTTGTAGCGCTACTAACTATTGTAGCATTTTCATCGTGCGATCCGACCGTTGATATCAAAGAAAAAGAGTATCCGGCAGGTTCAATTGTTTGGCCAAAAGACACCACCATTACACTTACCAATCACTATGTAATTCCGGTTGGCACATCGTTGTATGTTGAAGAAGGTGTAACAGTTATATCGAACGACACCGTAGTACGTCCCGAAATTATTGTACTTGGAAACTTGTATTGCTATGGAACTGAAGCAAATCCGATTACATTTACTGTAGCAGAACCATATCGTGTCGAAGCGAAACGTTTTGGACGTTACTGGGGTGGAATTATCTGCGGTTACGATTCGGAAGAAGTTTTGCTTAATTATGTAACCATTGAATACGGCGGTGCTCAAACTACCGAACAATCGGCTTCGTTCCAAAATCAGCTTTTCAAAACTGAAACGGGTGAAGGTGTTCCTGCATTCCATTTTTGCAATACTGCAGGTAGTTTTGTTATTCAAAACTGTACATTCCGCAACAATGCTGAAGACCAGATTTATATTACAGGTGGAAAATCTATTGTATCGAACAATAAATTTATTTCAAGCGGTTTCGACGGTGGCGAAGCGATTAATTACAAATCGGGATGTCTGGCCGATATTGCTTACAATTTAATATACGATGCTAACTCCAATGGTTTCAAACTGTCGAATAACGGTGGTTTAGATCCACAGGCTCATTTGTTTATATACAACAATTCGTTGGTAAATTGCGGTTGGAGACGACCAAAAGTGAAAGGTGGTTCTATTTGGTTGGAAATGAATGTGTTTGCCGAACTTTATAATAACCTGATGTATGATTGTCGTTGGGGTGCAAAACGCGATGCTTCAAATGTTGAAGATGCACGCTCGGTAATTACACCTAACTATTACTTTGCTTCAACTGCCACAGGTGTAACTCAATTGCAAGCTGATTCGGCAAGTGGACGTGTATCGGGTGCAAGCGATATCAAAAGCACATCGGCCGGTGATAAAAATCCGAATTTTTCGAGTTTCACCATTCAAAGCAATGTGGATATAAATGCAGGAACAACCAAAAGTGGAAATATTCCTCAAGTATATAACAGCAATTGGAATTTTCATTTGGCAGCAGGTTCTCCTGCGTTAACCGGTGGAAAAACCAGTTTTACACGTCATTTTGCTGCTTCAGGAATTACAATTGATAATATTGAATATAAATCACCTGCACCGGCTGCTTATTTCGGCGCTTTTGGTGCAAAATAAGATACATTTTTAAATTTGTTTTGCGATTTGAACTTAAAGTTAATTTTGAATTTATTATTTGAACACAAAAAACTATTTTACTTATTAATCAGTTACAATAGGGAGATGAAAATTCTCTCTATTGTTTCTTAATATTTGGAACTTATGAAAATTAAAATCCTACAATTATCAGTATTATTTTTTATTCTTGCATCGTTTCTTTCGTGCGAAACAAAACAAAACGACGAATCGAAACTTGGTTTTACCGACTATAATTTTATAGTAGCCAACGATTTGGGTCGGAATGGATATTTCGATCAAAAAACAATCGCCATGTCGATGGGTATTTTTGCTTATAACCATGACATTGAATTTGTGGCTGCGGCGGGCGATGTTCATCATTTCAATGGTGTAACCAGTGTAACCGACCCATTGTGGATGACAAATTTTGAGTTGATTTACTCACATCCCGATTTAATGCTCGATTGGTACGCCATTCTCGGCAATCATGAGTACCGTGGAAACACACAAGCTTGTTTGGATTACACCAAAATAAGCCGCCGTTGGATAATGCCTTCGCGCTATTATACCATGGCAAAAGAAGTGAACGACAGCACCACCATGCGTTTGGTGTTTATTGATACTGCGCCGCTTATTCAGAAATATCGCGAGGACAGTTTGGATTATCCGGATGCGTGGAAACAGGACGATAAAGCTCAATTACAATTTATCGACAGTGTTTTGGCTGCTTCCAAAGAAACATGGAAAGTGGTTATCGGACATCATCCGGTGTATGCTTATACCCTGAAAGACAGCAGCGAACGTACTGATTTGCAGGCACGTCTCGATCCTATTCTACAAAAACATAAAGTTGATTTCTATTTCAATGGGCATATTCACAATTTTCAGCATATAAAAGTGGCAGGTTCGCCTGTTGATTATATTGTAAACAGTTCAGCCTCACTCTCACGACCTGTTGAAGAAATGGAAGGCACCCAATTTTGTAGCCCACTTTCGGGTTTTGCAGTTTGCTCGGTCGATTCTGCCAAATTCACCGTCAATTTTATGAATAAAAGCGGTAAATCGATTTATACATATACAAAAACGAAATAAAAAACTGATATATTTTATGGCATAAAAAACCGGAAGAGGCATCTTTCGGTTTTTTACTTTTATTGGTAAAATAAAATTGCTATTATTCAATCAAAATTTTGTATTTTCGCCATTTATAAATGCAAAATATATGAAAGCCAAACATCTAATTACATTAATATTGATCTTAACGCTTGTTTCCTGCAGTCCCAATATCTGGCATGTAAACAATACTTCTTCCGTTAGTATCGCTTTAAACTCTTCTACTCAACCTTATGCTGACAAAGTTTATGAGGCAGATCTTCAACCTTTTAAGCAACAAATTGACAAAGAAATGAACGTAGTAATCGGCAAAGCATCTGTAAACATGAGTGCCGGCAAACCCGAGAGTTTGTTGTCGAATTTCAACTCAGATGTTTATCGTCAATCAGCTTCTGAATACCTAAAATATCAGGCAGACATTGCCATTGTGAATCTTGGAGGTTTGCGAACACAAATTACACAGGGCGATATCACAATCCGTAAAGTTTTTGAATTAATGCCTTTCGAAAATGAATTGGTAATTGTTTGGTTAAAAGGCGATAAACTCAATGATTTATTGCAGGGCTTTGCTGCAGTTGGAGGTCAGGGCGTGTCAGGGGTACGTTTTGAGATTAAAAACGGGAAAGCAGAGAATATCACCGTGGGAGGAATTCCACTGGACACACAAAAAACGTATGTAATTGCAACCAACGATTACCTGGCTGCCGGAAATGATAAAATGCCTCAACTTGCTCAAAGCGAAAAAAGTGAATTTACGGGGATAAAAGTCAGAGACATGTTACTCTCGTATATCAGGGCCGAAACTGCGAAAGGAAATGTGATTCAATCGAAATTAGACGGGAGAATTAAGTAGATTTACCATTTATTCATTTACTATTTACAATTTAAAATGAAACGAATATATTCAATAATATTATTACTGGCTACAATTAATGTCGCAGTTTTTTCCCGCGAAAAGGTAAAACTTGTTATACTTCATACCAACGACACGCACAGTCAGGTTGAACCTACTGAAATAACATCGTCGAAAAATGCTGATATGGGAGGTTATGCCCGCAGAATGGGTTTGATAAAGAAAATCAGGATTGAAGAAAAAAATGTAATTTTAGTTGATGCCGGCGATTTTTCGCAGGGTACGCCGTATTACAATTTTTATAACGGACGCATAGAAGTTGATGCGCTTAATCGCATGAATTACAATGCGGTAAATTTAGGGAATCATGAGTTCGACAATGGGATCGATACATTGGCGGTAATTCTGAAAAATGCAAAATTCCCCCTGGTGTGTTCCAATTATAATGTGAAGAAAACGCCTTTGAAAGGAATGATTAAGCCCTATGTAATTGAGCAGCGTGGAAATATGAAAATCGGAATTATGAGTTTGGGCGTTAACCCCGAAGGACTTGTGATTCAAACAAATTTCAAAGGATTAAAATACAACGACCCGCTGAAAGTGGCAAAGAAAATGTCATGCTATTTAAAAAAAGTGAAAAAGTGCGATGTGGTGATTTGTCTTTCACATCTGGGATCCGATTCTACTGCGCTCGAGATTAACGACTTTAACATAGCTCATCAAACAAAACACATCGATGTTATCATTGGCGGACACTCACATACGATGCTCGAAAACACAAAAACCAACAATGCCATTGGTAAAAAAGTAATCGTTGCTCAGGTTGGAAAAAGTGGTTTGTTTCTTGGACGGATTGATCTGGAACTGGAGAAAAATCGCTAATAATTTGCTTAATATTCAAAACGAGGATGCCTTTTTCAGAAGCATCCTCGTTTTTTCGTTCATATCGTTGTGTTTCGGTTGGCAATATTATTTGGCAGTTTCTTGCGATAAAACTCCAACTTGTTTAAACTTTTTTTATTTCAAAAGTTCATTCAATTTCTTTTCGAGCTCTTCACCCCGAAGGTTTTTTGCAATAATTTTTCCTTCTTTGTCGAGCAGGAAATTCTGCGGAATGCTACGCACCATATAAAGTTTCGCAACTTCGTTTTCCCATGCTTTTAAATCCGAAACCTGCTCCCAGGTCAGTTGGTCGTCGGTAATGGCTTTGAGCCAGGCCTCTTTCTGTTTTTCGGCATCGAGCGAAATGCCCAATATCGTAAAGTTCTTATCCTTGAAAGTGTTATATGCTTTTACCACGTTCGGATTCTCGCGTCGGCACGGACCACACCACGAAGCCCAAAAGTCGAGTAATACGTATTTTCCTCTGTAGTCGGTTAATTTTACCAGTTGTCCATTTACATTGGTTTGCGAAAACTCCGGAGCCTGTGCACCAATTCCAACTTTCTTGTTTTTAATAATTTCATTTGCATATTCTTTGCCCTGAATTGAATTTCGAAGATTTTCGGACAATCCGTTGAACAATGGTTCTACCAATGCCACATCCATTACATAACCGCCAACTTGTTTCAGCAGGTCAAACGAAACCAAACTGGCTTCATGCGATTTAATGAAATCAATCTGAACTACTTTCATTTCGTTTTCAATT
>JAKLIM010000083.1 GCA_022709605.1 Bacteroidota bacterium
TTTCGGATGCAAATTTTAAAGACAATTTTGGTTCAAATATTACTACCATTACATTCCTTACGCCGATTGTTCCGAAAAAAGAAACAATTCCTACGAATTGAGAAACCGGTTTATTAGAAATTGGGAGTTCCGAAAGCTTCGGGAGAAATTGGGAAAATTAGAAAAAAAATGGCAACTCAGAATTTCTGAATTGCCATTTTTTTATTTTACTGCTTCCAAATAGTTTATAAGAGGATTGGCATACATTTCGAGTAATTTCAACATCAAGTAGTCAGCATCTTTTTCGAGTATCTCTATTTTTTCAATCTGTTTTTCTAAGTATCGCTCGAAATCCAACTTATCCATCATGCTGTATTCGGCTGCAAATTGATCTGTTTTATTCAATAAGTCGTATGCAATTTTATTATTTTTGAAAATAGTATAATTGCTATGAATTTTCAGATCAATAAGTTTTGCAACTTCAGTTATAAGTTCTTTTTTGTTCAATCCATTATTTTCCAGGTCAATAATTTCATTGTTTATATCGCCTGAAATTTTATAAACTATTTTGCCTTTATAACCCATAACACCGGTTTGCATGCTAATCAAATCGTCCTGTGGTTGTTTTTTGTAATCAGGATCGTCCCTTTTTAACTGAAATTCGGCGGCTTTCAGAAAGTCGCATGGATCGTATTCGTACGAAATGGCTAATGGACAAATGTTTAGTTTCGATAAATTTTGGGTAAATTTTCCTTCTCCGTACATATTAAACATTTTCAACAAACTTTCCTGAGTCAGGTCGTTCGAATCTTTTGCCCTACCTTCACGCTGCGCAATCCAAATCGATTGATTTTTTTCGTTGATTACATAATTAATGTATTGCGATAATAATTTTGAGCTTTCCAAAACCTGACGCGGACTTAATCCTCGTTTCACTATAAAACTCTTATTTACACGCACTAACTCTTCAATCCAGGGATAAATCAATAAATTATCACCGATAGCAATTTCCACTGTATCAAGTCCTTTCTCGATAAATTTGGCGCATAAAAATGCTGAATCAAGAATAATATCGCGATGATTCGAGATATAAAGATGGGGCTTTGTAATGTCAATTCTATCCAATCCTTCGAGTTCAATTCCTTTTGATTTGTGCGCTTCGAGGTATTGTAGAAAAGGGAAAATTAACTCTTTCTGAAAATCAATGGCTGTATGGAAACTTAATGCCCGCTGCTTAATGACTTCTTTTGGAATCAATGGATAAACTGTACTCAAAATTTTCATAAACGCTTTTTCGGTTGTTAAACGTTCCAAAGCGCCATGAATTTCATCGTTGTTATAGCAACGTATTTCTTCAAAAGCTGTATTCATTTTTAGTTATTTTATTTTATCTTTTTGTAATTATTTGAACAAAATACTCAGGTAAAAAAAGATGACCGGTCCGGCAAGTAGCATGCTGTCAAATCGGTCGAGCAAACCACCGTGTCCCGGTATAGCGTTTCCTGAATCTTTTACATCCACTGTTCGTTTCATCAATGATTCTGCCAGATCGCCAAAGGTTCCGAATACAACAACTATTTCGCTGAAGATCAACCATTGTATTAAACTGATTTCGGGAATTAGCAGTGAAAAAACATAACCGGAAATTAACGAAAGTAATGCACCGCCTATAAAACCTTCCCATGTTTTTTTAGGAGATATTCTTTCGAATAATTTGTGTTTGCCAAAAGTTGAACCCACTAAATAAGCTCCGGTATCGTTTACCCAAATGGCAATAAATAGCGCCAGCAAAAAATAGGGCTGTACATCGTGTATGTAAAGTATGTAATTAAGCAATGAAAACGGGAGTGCAATATATAACTGACCTGCAAGAAAATAAGTCCAGTTGTGCAATGGATTTTTATTTTGATAAAAAAGTCCGATTATAAGCACAATTACAACATATAAACCATAAACTGAATAGAGTGGATATTGAACCAGGCCAGATGCAAATAAAAAAGAGGTGAAAAATAGTATGACACCTCCTAAAACTCCGGCTATCGGATTTACACTGACTGATTCCTGCTGATTAGTAAGTTTGTGAAATTCAAAAACAGTCCATCCTGTAATGATTGAGAAAACGACGGCAAAATAATATGAGCCAAGTATGACAGAGCCAACTATAATTGCCACAAAAAAAAGTCCACTGAGTGTCCGGGTGATAAAGTTATTCATTGGAACCAAATATTTTTTAATTGTTAGATTATAATTTCTCCGTTATATAAAGGATTAACATGAAAGAAACCAAAAAAGCAGGACTTTTTTCATCGAACTCCTTATATATGTGCAAAGATAAAAAAAGTTTAATTTAATCGGAGAAAAATCACAAATTCTTTTGGTCCATGAGCCCCTAAAACCAAAGTTTTTTCAATATCGGCGGTTCGGCTGGGTCCTGTAATTGTAGTTATGGTAGATGGAAGTGAATTTTCATATTTTTTTTGGATTGCAATTAATGCATCTTCGGGATATTCGAGTAGTTGCGATTTGTCAGCAATTACGATGTGAACAGGTGGAAAAACATTCATTTGACGACCTGATTCGCCGGCTGATGTCACAATTACACTTCCAGTACGGGCTATAAGAAACTCACAGCCGGTAATTCCTGCTTTCATATTCTCAAATGACTTTTCGTCATTTATACAGGGTATATTACGCTTTTTAAGTTCTGTAATTATATTTGTATCTCTGCAATAAACTTCCTGTAGATGGTTGTTTTCAATAAAAGACTTTATTTGTTGTAATTGTTCTTCCTGATTTTCCGACAAAAAACATTTCCCGCTAATACTTTCCAGTTCATTTTTAAAGCAACTTACCAAATCAGGCAACACAGCTTTATAAATAGCTGTGTTGTCGAAATGAATCTGTTCAAATTTATTTGATCGATTGCCCTTTATGTCTGAAATCCTGCTCAGTATTATTTCGCGGGAGGCATTATTTTTCATCAGTTTTTTCTGTGGTGTCAGTTTCGGCTGTTTTATTTTCTAACTCAACGGATTCATTTTGAGTAGGTTGAGTTGATTTATTACTTTGAGGTAATTCTGATTTTTTTTCGTTACCATCATTTAATTCCTTCGGTTCAACATCGCCATTTTGAGCCATCAATTCATCACTTCGCGAAGTCCACTGACGTTTACCAAAAACATTTTCCAGATCTTCAGCAAAAATCACCTCGCGTTCAATCAGTAATTCAGCCAGTTTGTTGTGTCCTACAGCATTCTCACTTAAAATTTGTATGGCTCTTTCATATTCAGTTGCTACAATTCCTTTGGCCTCATCATCTATCAATTCAGCTGTTTTTTCGCTGTAAGGTTTCGTAAATCCATAATCGGAATTTCCCGAAGAATCGTAATAACTCATGTTTGGCATTTTCTCGCTCATTCCGAAATAAGCCACCATGGCATAAGCACGTTTTGTTACCCGTTCAAGATCATTAATTGCACCGGTCGAAATTTGTTTCAGGAAAATTTCTTCGGCAGCACGACCACCAAGCGTTGAGCACATTTCATCGAGAATGTGATCGCGGTTAGTAAGCTGGCGTTCTTCAGGTAAATACCAGGCTGCGCCCAATGCTTCACCACGTGGCACAATAGTTACTTTAACCAGCGGATTGGCATGTTCGAGCATCCAACTTATGGTAGCATGTCCTGCTTCGTGATAAGCTATTGATTTCTTTTCAGATTTGGTCGTAATTTTCGTTTTCTTTTCGAGTCCACCTACTATTCTATCCACTGCATCTAAAAAATCCTGCTTTTCAACAAATGTTTTATCTTTACGGGCGGCAATCAGAGCTGCTTCGTTACAAACATTAGCAATGTCGGCTCCTGAAAAACCCGGTGTTTGTTTGGCAAGAAAATTAACATCTACAGTTTCGTTAATTTTTATCGGACGCAGATGTACATTGAAAATTTCTTTCCGTTCATTTACATCGGGCAAATCAACATGAATCTGACGATCGAAACGTCCGGCACGTAATAAAGCTTTGTCCAAAATATCGGCACGATTGGTGGCTGCTAAAATAATAACACCTGAGTTTGAACCAAAACCATCCATTTCGGTAAGTAGCTGATTCAATGTGTTTTCTCGCTCGTCGTTACTACCCATATTCGGGTTTTTTCCGCGTGCACGACCTACGGCATCAATTTCGTCGATAAAAATAATACAAGGCGATTTTTCTTTCGCCTGACGAAACAAATCGCGAACGCGTGAAGCACCCACACCGACGAACATTTCAACAAAATCAGAACCTGACATGGAGAAAAAAGGTACATCCGCTTCGCCGGCTACAGCTTTGGCTAATAATGTTTTACCTGTTCCCGGAGGGCCTACAAGCAAAGCTCCTTTGG
This sequence comes from Bacteroidota bacterium, assembly GCA_022709605.1. Lineage (GTDB taxonomy): Bacteria > Bacteroidota > Bacteroidia > Bacteroidales > Paludibacteraceae > Paludibacter. The sequence goes on from JAKLIM010000083.1 coordinate 4,362, forward strand.
GGATTTTGCCTCCAAGTTCGGTGTATTTTGAGGGATTTTTCAGAAAAGATACAATTTCTTCAATTTCCTGTTTGGCTTCGGCCAGACCAGCCACATCTTTAAATGTAATTTTATTTACAGTGTTCCCTTTATCGAAAAGCTGCGCTTTGGATTTTCCTACACTGAAAATTCCTCCTGAACCGCCACCCATTTGTCCGGACATTCTTCTGCTCATAAATACAAAGAAAAATATCAGCAATAAAAAGGGTAAAACCGAATATAAAAAAACTTCGATATAGTCGCGACTAGCCTTATAATCAACTACTCCCGTATAAATATTTGTTTTCTTGGCTTCGGTAATAAATTTTGAAAATTCTTCAATCGAAGGAATGCGTACACTGATTTTTGGATCTTTCTCGTACAATTCAGATTTTTCGCCAAATACTTTTTTTATTGCCGGTTTATTGATTTTAGCCTCAAGTGAATTTTTGCTTGGGAATACTTCAATTTTTTCGATATAACCTGCTTTAATGTGTTCTTCGAATGTTGAATACGGTATTTCTTTTATTGGGTTTGAGTCATTTAAAAAATACGATCCTAATAAAATGAAAATAATAATCCCATAAATCCACGAAATGTTGAATTTTGGCATTTTACTGATAGGTTTATTATTTGCTGTTGGTTTATTTTCCATTATAATATATAAGTCTTTGATTATTTTTAATTTAAATCTTCGAGCTTTCGAAGGTCGGCATCCGACCACAAATGTTCGATATCATAAAAAGCGCGTGTATGGCGCTGAAAAACGTGAACAATTATTTGACCATAATCCATGGCTATCCATTCACAATTTAAAAATCCATCGGTAGCATAAGGTTTAACATCTATTTTTTCGTGTACCCAGTCTTTTATAGATAATGCTATTGCATTTACGTGTACATTCGAATCTCCTTCGCAGATTATGAAATAGTTGCAGGGTGATTCTTTTAATTTATTCAGATCAACAACCACTATTTTCTTTCCTTTTCTTTCCTGTATTCCTTCAACAATTTTATTAACAATTTGTTCGTTTTCGATCATTTCCTATTTGGTTATTTTAATTTATGCGATTCATCTGCAAAGATAATTTATTTAGCTTATCGCGTTATTTATTATTTAATAAGTTAATATAATTTTGTGTAATAAAGGCTTGTCTGACAAAATTTATACCTAAGTGCTTTTGAACTATTTATTTCAAAGTTACATGACATTATGACAGAACAAAAAAAGTCCGGTACATTTATTTGTACCAGACTTTTATTTAGATATTTAATTCTGAATTATCTGACAATTGAAAGAAAAGCCTGATCAGTAAAGTATTTCGAGAACTCAAGATCGGTTATTGCTTTAACGGCAAATGACTTATCAGCAGCAATTGCATTTTTAAGATTACTGTAAACGGCATCGCGGTCGTTGGTACGTGCACCGAGAATTGCAGCAAGATACGAAGATGTTGCATTTGCGTTTTTAATGCCCGATAATGTGTTACGAGCAAGGCTGTAATCTTTATTTAAAATTTGCAACAGGGCAGCATTATTTGTTTCAGTATCGCCAAATGAAGATTTTGCTTTTGCGTAATCGCCTTTCATTATGTATAACGATCCTAAAGCATTTCCTAAATTACCTACAGTTCCAACCGATTTTCCGAAATATTCTTCCGCTTTAGCTACATTTCTTTTGGCAAGAGCATATACACCTGCATTGTAATTTAAATCCGGGTCAGCCGGCGAAATGGCTAATGCTTTTTCAAAAAGGTCAGCAGCTTCTTCAGTTTTTCCCTGTGCGTTTTTAATGGATGAAAGATTGTTGTAGCCGCGTGCATCACTTGGATATAATTCGATAACTTTCTGATAAATAACTGCTTTTTCGGCAGGATTTTCAGTTAATGTAGCTGCATACAATAATTCTTCAACGTTTAATTTTGAAGGACTTGTTTTTGCTAGATCAGCAATTTCAGTATCCGATTTACCGGTTACATCTACAGTAAGTTTCATGCGCGAACGACGCAATTTTGGTAAAATATCTTCAGCAATACTTTTGAAAGCATAAGAAAGATTTTTAATTTCAGTTTCGCGTTGTTCAGGATCTGAGTACATTGATAAAACACGCAGAATCACTTCTTTGTCCTGAATATTCGAAGCTTCCATTAATTTTTGGAAACCATCCCAATCTTCAGCTGTAAATTTGGTGTCGATTGTAACTTTCGATTTTAATTTTTTCAATTCTTTGGCTACGAAATCAGAAGTAACTTTCTGACGTTTTTCAGCAAGATTGGTATTCAAATCCATTCCTCCATCCGGCGAAGCATAACCTGAGATTTCAAAACCTGCGATACTTTTATTCTGAGTTTCTTTTACTTCTTTAATTTTTTTGGTCAATTGTAAAACATCTGCCGACTTAGTTTCACTTGTACGTAGGCTTGATTGTTGAATAAGGAAAAGAATGTCAGCTTCCTGCATTTCTTTAATTATTCGTTGAAATTTATCAGCTACAATAACAACTCCATCGTTTCCGGAATTATTAATAAACGAATTATAAGCCAGTTGCGAAGTTGCAATTACTCCATCGGCAACTTTTACAGCCGGAACTTCGTAAGTCTTTTTCGAAGTAGCCACGCTGAATTCAAGAAATAATTCAGATTTTGCCATGTCAGGCACATAATCGAAAGCACATGGCATTGAATAAGTTCCACCGGTCTTGTAAGAAATGGTTTTATCATTTCCGATTACTTTTTCGCCCTGGAAAACGGCAGGTTGACCTTTAACTTGTTTTCCATTGAACTTAAGCACGGGAGTAACTGTTACTGTAGCATTCTTTGCAAAATACTTTTCGGGGAAATTACCGGTGATAGTTGCATTAATTTTTCCTCCTTTTTCTTCGAGTGGATTTGGAGTGCATTTAAAAAGACTTGGATCTAACGCCGTTAAGTCTTTGTTACATGATGTGAAAAACAGTGTAACAATAATCGACACTGCGAACAAAATCTGTTTTCTCATAATTTTCTTATTTTTTATATATAATTTATTTATTTCCATTTTCCAGAATGCAAAAGTACAATAAATCAACGAATTTTATTTTACTTTGTGGAGTTATTAGGGTTATTTTTTATTTTTTTAAAATTAATTTGGCGACCAGCCATATTATATAAAAACGGATTATGCAAAACTTTATAAAACACATAAAAACAATCATTTATTTTCGGAGATATTTTACATTTAAAAAGTTAAATAACTATCTTAGGCTGCGGTTTTTAAATCTTCTGTCAACCAATCACGCAATTTTCAGTAAAAATGTACTTCCTGTTTTTATTTCTATTGAACCCAATAATTTTTGTCAGTTACATTGTCCTGAATGTCCGGTTGGGATACGAACTGAAATAAGATCAAACCGCATTGATGAAGATGTTTGTATTCGGGCCATTGACGAATTAAAAGAAAAATTATTTCATGTCATTTTTTACTTTCAGGGCGAACCTTTGTTAAATAAGAATCTTCCTAAACTTATTGAATACGCTCATAATGCACGTATTTTTACTTCTACATCAACAAATGCTCAAGCACTTACCTTTCAACTCGCCAAAGAAATAGTTGCTTCGGGGCTGGATAAAATTATTATTTCGATTGACGGAGCAACGCAGGAAGTTTATGAAAAATACCGAATAGGTGGTAAATTGCAAAAAGTAAAAGAAGGTGTCGAATTTATCAATCATTGGAAAAAACAGTTAAATTCGCTTACTCCATTGGTCGAAATTCAATTCATTGTTTTCAAAACCAATGAGCATCAATTGAATGAAATGAAGCAAATAAAAAAAGAGTTGAATGCCGATCGTCTTGTTTTTAAAACTGCCCAATTATACGATTTCGAAAATGGAAACGAATTATTGACCACCATAGATAAATATTCACGCTATAAAAAATCATCAACCGGCAAATATGAAATTAAAAGTCCGCTAAAAAATAACTGCAATAGAATGTGGCTCGGATCTGTTATCAATTCGGAAGGTAAAGTATTGCCCTGTTGTTTCGATAAAAATGCTGAGTACTCTTACGGCAACCTGACTGAAAGTTCGTTTCAGACAATTTGGCATAACGATAAAGCCAATGGGTTCAGAAACTCAATTTTACAAAACCGGAAACAGCATGAAATGTGTCGGAATTGTTCCGAAAGGTAAAAGATTATGATTATCCACATAAGGTCCTAATAAATGGAATTCGGGTTGGGTCTCGCGATTTTTAATCGCGGTTTTAAAAATCCGCGATTAAAAATCGCGAGACCCATTTCTACTCACTTTAATCCAGCGGATAAAAACAGTAGGTCGTTTTGCGAATTTTCATATAAAAAATCAATGAATGGAGTTCTGTTTGAATTTATTTGGACTTATAAATATTTGAATTATAGCAAATTATCAGGATTGAGATTATTCTTTTCGATATCCAGAAAATAATTAAAAGTACCCACTTTTAATTCGTCACAGGCAGCATTATCGCAAACAATTATTCCTTTTGGATGCAATTGCAAGGCGCTGATGGTCCATTTATGATTAATTGATTCTTCTACAGCATGCCTCAAAGCACGTGCTTTATTATGTCCACTCACAATAATTAGCACCTCTTTGGCATCCAGAATTGTTGCTACACCAACTGTTAGTGCAGTTTCGGGCACTTTTTTTACATCGTTTTCGAAGAACCGTGAATTAGCAATAATCGTATCAGCTGTTAGGGTTTTAATGCGGGTGCGTGATGAAAGTGATGATGCCGGCTCATTAAAAGCAATATGTCCGTCAACGCCAATTCCACCCAGAAATAAATCAATTCCGCCCAACGATTTAATCTTATTTTCGTAAGCCTCACATTCCTCTTCCGGGTCGGGTGAATTACCATCAAGAATATTTACATTTTCAGGTAAAATATCAATCAAACTAAAAAAATTATTCCACATAAATGTATAATAACTCTGGGCATGATTTTTTGGTAACCCAACGTATTCATCCATGTTAAATGTGACCACATTTTTAAACGAAATCACATTTGATTTATTTAATTGAATTAGATGTTTATAAGTTCCAAGAGGCGTTGATCCTGTTGGAAGTCCTAATACAAAGGGCTTTACTTTGGTTGGATTTGCTTTTCGGATTTTCGAAGCAATGTAGTTTGCTGTCCATTTCGAAACTTTTTCGTAATCGGACTGAATTATTAATCTCATAATTAAATAATTTCATATATTTGATTACAAAAATAGAATAAATCTGATGATAACCGGTATAAATATCGAATTAAAAAGAAAATTAGAGTAAAAAATCAATTAAAAAAACTACTACATAATTGTCTGGTTTTTTAATGCTTTAAAAAATGATTTCTGTCAATTGCTTTGAAATTTCACCAATGCTTTTGAAGATTTAAAAAGGTGGACAAACTAATAAAAAAGTGCTAAAATTTCAATTCATGTAAAATGTAAAATTGAGTCAAATATATCCTCATTTCTAACTGGATTTAATTCAAATCTATAAAACCAGCATTAATAACACTGATTTTTATTTGGATTAAAGTTGTTGAAATACGAAAAGGATGAAAAAGAAACCAATATGGTGTACAATATAGTAATGATTCGATTGGATAAAAATAATTATATATTTTTGAACATCTTTTTAAGTAAACAACATAAAAACATTTCACATTATTTCAAAAATCACATAAACAAATGAAGAAATTATTGGTATTATCAATTTTAATATTAAGCTTTTTATCCTTATCAGCACAGGTTTCATTTGGAAAAGCTGAGAAAATTAACGAGGCATGGAAGTTTTCGCTGGGCGATACCAAAGAAGCATCTCAAACCGATTTTAATGATGGTAGGTGGCGTAGAACCGATCTTCCACACGACTGGAGTGTAAAAGGTCAACTGAGTCCTTCACTGGCGAGCTGTACCGGTTTTTTGCCCGGCGGTATTGGCTGGTATCGAAAAAGTATTACTATCCCTGAATCAAAAAAAGGAGAAAAAACATACCTTTATTTCGAAGGAGTTTACAATAGGAGCGAAGTTTATCTGAACGGAAATCTATTGGGAAAACGCCCGAATGGCTATATTTCATTTATGTATGATGCAACGCCTTTTGTGAAATTTGGCAAGGAAAACGTAATTGCAGTACGAGTTGACCACAGTCTTTCGGCCGATTCGCGCTGGTATGCAGGTTCGGGAATTTATCGCGATGTTTATTTGGTTTATTCAAATCCTGTACATATTTCACAATGGGGAGTTTATGCCTATCCAGAGGTTATCTCGGCAAAGAAAGCAATTATTCATGTGGAAGTTGAACTTGAGAATAGTTTAAAAACGACTTCTACAATAACTTTGAGCAATGAATTAATATCACCCGAAGGAAAAGTTGTTGCAAAAGAAACTGAAAAAATAAAAATTAAAGAGGCTCAAAACAAAAAGGTATCTCTTAAATTGAATGTTAATAATCCCAATTTGTGGAGTCTTGATAGTCCGGGCTTATATACTTTACGTACTAAAGTGTTGGAAAATGGGAAAATAATTGACGAAACAACTACAACAACCGGAATTCGAAACTACACTTTTGACCCAAACAAAGGGTTTGCATTAAATGGCGAATGGATGAAAGTGAAAGGCGTTTGTCTTCATCATGATGCCGGCGTACTTGGATCTACAGTATATAAAGAAGTTTGGGAAAGAAGATTAATGACACTGAAAGAGTTAGGTTGTAATGCTATTCGTACAAGTCATAATCCGCAAGCTCCGATAATTTACCAAATTTGCGACGAGATTGGATTATTGGTAATGAACGAAGCGTATGATGAATGGGTATATCCGAAACGCAAATGGCTCGAAGGATGGAATGTAGGTACTCCCGGTTTTCAGGGAAATTTCGATTTTTTTGAAGCGTGGGGCGAGCGTGACCTGGCTGACATGGTTCGTCGCGATCGCAATCATATTTCAATTTTTGCCTGGAGTATTGGCAATGAAGTTGATTATCCGAACGATCCGTATTCGCATCCGGTATTGGCCGGAGGTAAGGAAACCGGATTTACTCAACCCATTTTTGGAGGTTATAAAAAAGAAGCTCCTGATGCAAAACAATTGGGCGATATAGCCAAAAAACTTGCAGCTGTTGTTCGTAAATACGATGTTTCACGTCCTGTAACAGCCGGTTTGGCTGGTGTAGCAATGTCGAACCAAACCGAATATCCCGGAGCACTTGATATTGCCGGATATAATTATACCGAAAACATGTATAAAACCGATCATGCAAAATATCCGAAACGGGTAATTTTTGGAAGCGAAAACCGTCATGATATTGATGCATGGAAAGCAGTAACGGAAAATGAATTTATTTTTGGTCAATTTCTTTGGACCGGTATTGATTATTTAGGCGAATCGGGTCGCTGGCCTTCACGCGGATTTTATTCAGGATTGCTTGATTTTGGTGGATTTATCAAACCAAGAGGTTATTTTCGTCAATCGCTCTGGTCGGCGAAACCGATGGCTTATATTGGCACTTATCCTGCTCCCGGAGCTGGTGTAAATACAATAAACACCGACGTATGGTCACAACTAGAGGCTGAAAAAGATGGTAACGTCCGTGAACAGAAACCTTCGATGGATGCCTGGCCTGTTTGGAATTACAGCGAAGGACAATCAATACGCGTTGTTTGTTATACCAATTCGGTA
>JAKLIM010000084.1 GCA_022709605.1 Bacteroidota bacterium
TTTAACAGAATTAATTTCAGGTTTTTTTTTATACTGAAATGGTTTTTTTTCAATTGGGATGTAAAAAACTATTTAATTATAATTTTATTGCTTAGAAGCATTAAGTCAAGCAATATTAAACAACTATTGATTGCTGAATTTAATTCTTACGAAACAAGAACAAATACAATAAGGTTGGATTTAAACATTAAATTCGAATTTTAGAATGATTGAATTTCGTAAAAATTTAAATATATTTGCAAAAGAACTTTGGATATTTTCAGATTTAAATTCTGAAACTTATCGGCAATTATTGATTATAACCGGTAAAATTTGAACCTAATTTATTCCGAAAATTAACAGTTCATATTTATATTATAACTTTGTATATCATATATTTAATTACCCATTTTCTAATCCATCAATATTTCAAATATGAGAACATTTTTTCTTGCAATTTTACTTTTCCTGTCTGTAAATTATGTATGCGGACAAAGCCCTCAAAAAAATCGAATCATTGTATTAACCGACATTGAAGCCGACCCTGATGATACACAATCATTAGTCAGGCTATTTTTATATTCCAATGAAATCGATATTGAAGGAATTGTTGCAACCACTTCATGTTGGATGACCAATGTTATCAATCCTCAATCTATTGTTAAAGTTATTCAGGCTTACGAAAAGGTACAACCAAACCTGAAAAGACATCAACCCGACTTTCCAGAAGCAAGTAAATTATATTCGTTAGTAAAAAAGGGTTTACCAATATATGGCATGAAAGGAGTTGGCAAAGGAATGGACTCTGAAGGTTCAGATTGGATTATAAAAATACTTGAAAATGAGGACGAGCGTCCTTTGTGGATTTCGACTTGGGGCGGAGTTAACACGCTTGCACAAGCTTTATATAAAATCGAAAAGACTAAAAGCAAAAAAGAAGCAAAAAGATTGATTGCAAAACTTAGGGTTTATACCATTTCAGATCAGGATGATAGCGGTAATTGGATCAGGAATAATTTTCCCGAATTGTTTTATATTGTTAGCCCCGGCGATGATTATGGAAATGCGACATGGTCGGGGATGAATGACAGTAACATAAAAGGAATTGACCAAAACACCATCAGTAACGGTTGGATTTCGCAGAATATTCAACAAAATCACGGTCCTTTAGGTGCGGCCTATCCCGATGTAGCCTGGGGCGTTGAAGGTGATACACCTGCATTCCTTTCATTGATTCCCAATGGTTTAAACAATGCTGAACATCCCGAACACGGCGGTTGGGGCGGTCGTTATGAAATGAATAAACCTGACTTTTCAAAATTGAAAGAAGGCAGCTCTATTGTTACTATTGCACCTGAAACACGGGCTATTTGGACAAATGCCATTGATAGTTATACGCCTTATATTGCCAATCAATTTGGCCGGTCGGTTAAACAGGACACGATAACATTTACCGATTTTAAAGTCACACTTTGGCGTTGGAGAGATGATTTTCAACATGATTTTGCTGCCCGCATGGACTGGAGTATCAAGTCGTACGAAAATGCAAATCATCCACCTGTTCCGGTATTATCTCACCCCGAAGAAATAACAGTTAAATCAGGACAAAGCTTCACTTTGGATGCTTTCGAAACCACGGATCCCGATGGTGATAATTTTAGTTTCCTTTGGTTTAATTATCCCGAGGCAGGCACCTATAAAAAACTTATTAAGGTTAACGGAGCCGAAAATGTACACATGGCTCATTTTACTGCACCAAAAGTTGAAAAAGATGAGACTGCCCATTTTATTTTGAAAGTGACCGATAAAGGTGAACCGCAACTATCAAGGTATAAAAGAGTTATAGTGACAATCAGACCAAAATAAGTACATTTACGGCATTTTAATTATAAAATGAATTGAAATGTAATTTCATGAAAGGTTGGAACGACTTTGTCGGAAAACTCACTAGTTACAAATTTTTTGGTGCAATTTTTGAAGAGAACAGCTTACCATTAAAAATCCCAGGAAAATAAATTTTAAAAATAGAAAATTATGTTTACAATTGAACAAATTAAAGCAGCTCACAGCAAAGTAAAATCGGGCAAGGACTTTCCGGCTTACATTCAGGACATTAAGAAATTAGGTGTATTATATTACGATGCTTATGTAACCGATGGACATACAGTTTACTCCGGTGATAATGATTATAAAACATCAAGTCCGGCGAAATATAATCCTTTGCAAATAGCCGACGAATCGAACATTGAACAGTTTAAAGCTGACATTAAAGCCCATCAACAAGGAAAAACCGACTATCCTGCTTTTTGTAATGATTGTGCAAAATCAGGGATTGAAAAATGGGTAGTTAATATCAATAATATGACTTGCATTTATTATGATAAGGCAGGAAATGAAGTATTGGTTGAACAAATTCCGGAGTAATAAAAATCCTTAAGTTCACTAATTTGCTGATTAAGTTACGCCTTAAAAGCAATTGGATTCAATAAATACTTATGTAAGCAAAAACAAATCAAGCGCTGTCCCGATAACGGAGCAGCGCTTGATTTTTTGCATAACATGTTAAATTATTTCTTTTTATTATATCTTTCGTTGAGCAATTTTGTAACTTCAGTTGTAATATCATAACCGTTTGATGTAAGGAGGATATTATCGCTTGAAGTATTACTAAATATAATTTCGTATCCTTTGTTTTTATTATAACCTTTCAAAAATGCGTTGATTGTATCTCTTAACTGCTCACTCATTTTTTGTTGCGATTGCATCAATTGCTGACTGAGTTGTCCATCCAGATCCTGAAGTTCCTGACGTTTCTTCAAAAGTCGCGCTTGTTCCTGTTCAGCTCTTTCGCGGCTCAAAAAAGCATTATTCTCAAGTTTTTTCTGAAATTCGCCCATTTCTGATTCCAAAGTACGGGCTCTGGTGTTTATACTCAATCTGGATTCTTCCTGTCTGCTAATTAAAGTTTCATTGGCTTCTTTGGCAAACTGATAATTGATTAATAATGAATCAATATTGACATAAGCAATAGGTAATTTATGATAACCTGTCGAATCTTTCGGATTAAAAACAGCTACTCCGTTAGCTTCAGGTTTATCACCGTATACTTTTACAAAAAGAAAAATTACCGCGATAAGCAGTATTCCATTTAAAATGAGCGAAAGATTTTTCATAAAAAATTAATTATTTACTTATTCTGTTATCTGATCTATTAATTCTGTGATATTTAAGGGTTTTACTCTATTGCGTGCATCTCTATCCTGAGTGGTTGCACAAGCTATACCTTTGTTTTTTAGCTCTTTACTTCCTCCGATATGTATATTTGGGAATTGACCGCCCTTAACAAAAAAGATTCTTATTCCCAAAAGTAAAACTCCTGCAAACAATAAAACTGCTGATATTATAAATGCGTAGAACATATTTTTTTCAAAATTGAATACAAAGATAATTTTTTTAGAACAGTAGAATAAATTGCTCTTTCATTTTTTAGTAAATTGAATGTTTTGTTGCTTTTTTTAACTTTGAGCAAAAACCAATAAACTTCAATAAATCGATTTACAAATATTTATACTGCTGATTGACTGATATTTAATTCAATATTAATCATTAAATGAATAATAATATTTTTTTTACAACTAAAAAAAACCGGACTGATTTACTTTCAATCCGGTTTTTGTTCGTAAAAAAATAACTAAAATCTTTCTGAAACCACGTTCCAGTCAACAAGATCCCATAGTGCTGCAACGTAATCAGCTCTGCGATTCTGATAATCGATGTAATATGCATGTTCCCAAACATCGAAAGTAAGCAAAGGAATCAAACCGTGTGTCATTGGATTTCCTGCATTGCTTTCTTTTACAATCGAAAGTTTACCATCGGCATCTTTCACCAACCAGGCCCAACCGGCTCCAAAAACCGAAATCGCTGCTTTATTGAATTCCGTTTTAAAATTTTCAACTGATTCGAATGCTTCGCTGATGGCTTTAGCAAGTTTTTCGCTTGGCTGACTTCCTTTAACCGGTGTAAGTGAAAGGAAATAGAAGTTATGATTCCAAATTTGTGCAGCATTATTAAAAATCGGACCATCCGAACTTTTTACTATTGTATCCAGATCTGCATTTTCAAATTGAGTTCCGGGTACTAATCCGTTCAGGTTGTTTACATACGTAAGATGATGTTTGCCATAGTGAAAACTAATGGTTTTTTCGCTTATAACAGGCTCTAATGCATTGTGAGCATAAGGCAATTGAGGTAATTCAAATTTCATTTTTCCTATTTTTAAAATTATTGTTTATATTTTATTCTGGTTATGTAACGTTGGTTTATGCACTTTTGTTTTGTCAATTACATTATTTTTATTAAAAAAAGTCATTTTATTTGGTAAAGCGTTTTATTCTTCAGATATTTGCACTCTAAATTTTAATAATAATCAATTCAAAAATTATGAGCAAAGGAGTTCGTTTATTTTTTATGACTGCTACCATTGTTTTGGCATTTACAGCTTGTAAATCGAAACAGAAAATAGCATCGATACCCGGTGGAAATATTCCAGCAACAACCGAGACCACAACTACCACTGTACCCCAAACTGATCCGAATGCAGGTGTTGAAGTGACCAGAAATGAGTCTTTCAAACTTTCAGATGGTGATGCTGATTTACTGAAATTCAAATACCATGTAGTTGTAGGAAGTTTTAAAAGCCAAACCAACGCTAAGGGATTGCAAACAACCCTGGTAAATGAAGGTAACAAAGCATTTGTTGTAGTGAATGAGCAGGGAATGTATCGCGTGTTAGTTACTTCTTACAATGTTTATTCAGAAGCCCGTACAAAAATTAATCAGATAAAAGACCGGTTTGCCGATGCTTGGGTGCTGGTTCAGAAATAAAAAATTAATTGAGAAAATTAAAAAGGCTGTCAAAAAAATTTGACAGCCTTTTTTTACGGAGCAAAATACAATAAAACTATATTAAAACTTAAATCCGAGAGTCACTACAAGATTTTTATTTGAAGTAATAATGCCGGCAGGTGTAACGGCCAGATTATCGCCTAAACTTTTCGAATTGTAGGGATAAAAATTTTCATCCTGAATTTTATTCATAAAAGCAAAATCGATGTGCCAGTTTGATTCCTGATAACCAAATCCTGCCGACAAATAATCGGTACGGTTACGTAAAAAGTATTCTGTATCAGTACGAATGGTATTATCACGCATTACTTTTGCAGCATTTGGTTTAGTTGGCGAACTTGTATTAGCATAGCCGGCTCTGATTGCAAAATTATCGGTAAGTTTGTATTCGCCACCTACTTTTATGGTTCTGGCGCTGTTCATCATATCGCGCATTCCATCATTTTCAACACTAAATTCCTTAGCACTGCCTTTGATATTCATTAACCGTGTTCCACTATAATTACTTGACGAATATTCTGCACTTAACAGTCCCTTTGTTCCGGCAATAAATGCCACACTAATATCGTATTGAAGTGGAGATTGAATTTTATAATCGGAATATCCATCCGTAGGGGTAGCAATCCAACCTACAGCACCAGGTCCTGCGTCATAATTCAGTTTTGCATAATAATCTTCGTTTAATGTATAAATGGTTGGTGAATGCAATGATAAACCGACACGCATAAAATCAACAGGTACAAATATTGCTCCTAAATTAACATTAAACCCGGATCCTCTGGTTAAATAATCGTTTGCTAATGATAAGCTTCCACCACCACCAAATGATTCGGAATAAACACTGTTCACTTGATACTCAATCGACCTCAGATTAACTGTAGCACCCAGAAAAAATTTATTACTGAAATTTCCCGACCAACCAAATGAATATTCGTCAACATAACCTTTTTCCTGAAGTACATAATTTGGAGTAACTTTCTCACCATCGTTTAACAATGGATCCCAAATACCTGAATTCTCTGATCTTTCATTAATCAAATAACCATTGTAAGCCAATAACGAAATCCACGGAATTTGAAGATTATCAAAAGGTTCATAATCATTGGTCCATGACATATCTTCACCTGTAAGACCGCCTGTAAAATAAGCCATGTAGTCGGTCATTGACGAATTGGATAATCCACTTTTAGCATTCAGGCTGCGGTTGAAATTTTTCACACGGTTATAATTGAATGCCCAGTTTGAGTTTAGCAAACCCGAAGTTCCGTTTTCGCGACGCCAGGTTGGAATGGCAAGTATTAAGGACAAATTATTTGTATTCAGTTTGTACATATCGTCACTGGCTTTTACTCCATTCCAGTCTGATTTGGTTTGCTGAATAAAAGCATTCAGCGTTCCCGTGAATTCTGATCTGCGATAAATACCCAGTCCGGCAGGATTATCCTTTATAGCTGAGGGATCGCCACCTAAAGCTCCAAATGCACCGGCCATGCTAATGTACCTTGCTGTACCGTTTATATCATTTTCAACTAATTTTAAAGCATCTATTGAAGTTTGAGCCATTACAAGTAAACTACTGAAAATTACGGCTATTGTTAAAATATTTCGTTTCATATTTTATTTAATTTAAGAACATTATAAATGTATTGTTTCTACAAAGTATCTCTCATATTATCTACGACCTCCTGAACTGCTGGCTCCTGAACCGCTGCTCGATCCACCACCGCCGCCACCGCCACTGCTACTACTGCCCGAAGAACTGCTTCCTGAAGAATAAGAGCTTGATGAACTTGATGAGCTGGAAGGAGCACTGTAAGTTGGTGAACTGCTATAATTCGATGAACTACTACGTGTTGAACTGCTTGACGATCCTGAACTTCTGACAGCTGAGGAAGAACCGGATGAATAACTACTGCGTGATGTTGAACTCGAACCGACTGAATAACTTCCACGTGATGAAGAAGATGGCGTTGAATAACTTCCTCTTGAAGTGGATCCTGAAGGTGTAGAGTAACTACCTCTCGAAGTACCTGATTGATTTGAATAATCACTTCTTGGATTCGCATAACTACTATTTGCAGAACTTGCTGTACGCGGACGTGTATTAATAGTCGCAGAGTTGGGTCGTGTTACCTGTACATTGCTGCTATTATATCCGTTTCTGCTATTCAGGTTTTGGTTACTTGTAGTTGACCTTGTAGAATATGCTGAATTGGTTGCCGAACGCACGGTACGTGTACCGTTTGAACCCACTCCGGTTGTTCTGCCTTTATCACCGCTTACTGCTGTATACGAACCTCGGCTGGAGTTGTAACCACCGCCACCATAAGTAGACGAAGACCTGCCACCTGAGTTTGTTGCTGTAGCTCCTAAACGGGGACTACCGGTATTGTTATAAGTCCTGCGGTTTGATTCATTGTGTGCCGAGTTACGATCTTTGTAATTTGAATGTCCCCAATATGAAGTGCCACCACCGTAATAACCACCGTAATAACCGCCGTAATAACCGCCGTAGTAGCCGCCACCATAATAGTTGCCATAATAACCACCGTAAGGATATCCGTAACCCCAACCATAATCATAATAGCCGCCATAATAGCCGCCCCACATGCCGCCCCACATTCCACCATGCATTCCGCCATACATTCCATATCCCCAAGGATCGTACCAGCCTGAATAATAAGATGGTCCAAACCAGTTACGCCAGCCCCAGCTATTGTAGCTGTAAGGACTGTAATTATAATTGGTCCAGTAAGGATTAGTCCAGGTAGGTGTAACCCAGGCATAAGAATCGTCTATATAAACATTCCAGTCGTTACTGTTTAAATAGAATACACTGTTATAATCGGGATCGCCGATAAAAACAGTATACTTAGGGTTATGAAAACGACGGATACGTTCTGCATATTCCAAATCGGCTTCTGATCCATTGAATTCATTCAGATAATAGCCATCTTCGTCAGCATAACCAGTAGTATCATTCTCATTTAAATTGTCGTTTACATATACCGTATCGCGTATAACCCGATCGATATAAATAATTTCTTTGGCTCCGTTTTTATATTTCGGACTCCTTGTTGGTGCTGTAGTTTTAGTGACAGCTATTTTTTTCGCATCACTCGGCTTTAAATAAATATCGTCGATAAATTGCGAATTCTGGCTGAATGCTGACATTGAAGTCATTAATAAAACCACGATTAATTTGATTGTGTACGGTCTCATAGTAGTACCTCCTGTATTATTTAAAAATAAATTATATTCATTGTTCAACAATAATCATGCCATTAATTGGCAATAATTCATGTTTTTCACCTTCATAAAGTGAGCATAAATGTAATGCTTTTACTTCAATAATGTTTATATTTGTAGTCGATTATTAGAATTTTAAACACAATTTTTGTATTTGATAAATTATATTCAAAAAAAAATATGAACTACATTCAGATTACATTTACAATTGAATCTTTCGAAGAATATATGGCTGATGTGTTGGCATCAGAATTAGTTGAAATTGGGTTCGAAAGCTTTGAGCCAACTTATGAAGGTACCATTGCCTACATTCAGCAAAATCAGTTTAACGAAACGGTTCTGAAACAATTACTTGCCGACTTTCCGCTCGAAGTTAATATAGAATATAGTATCATCGAAGTGGAAGGTAAGAACTGGAATGAAGAATGGGAGAAAAACTATTTCGAACCCATTGTAATTGATAATGAATGTGTTATTCACAGCACGTTTCACAAAAATGTACCTGCTGCTCGCTACGACATTATTATTGATCCCAAAATGTCATTCGGAACCGGTCATCACGAAACAACCAGTCTGGTGATAAGTGAAATTCTTACTTTAAACCCGGTGGGCAAAACCTTACTTGATATGGGTTGCGGAACGGCTGTTTTGGCCATTTTAGCATCGATGTGTGGTGCAAAAAAAATTCTGGCTATTGACATCGACGAATGGTGTACCCGAAATTCGCAGGAAAATATTGAATTGAATAATATCAGCAATATCGAAATTAAAACCGGAGGCGCAGAACTACTCACCGGTTTGCATTTCGATATAATTCTGGCCAACATCAACCGGAATATTCTACTGGCTGATATGGAAAAATACAGTGAGTGTTTATCGGCCGGAGGTAAATTAATAATGAGTGGATTTTACAAAGAAGACATTCCGATCATTGAAGCAGAAGCAAACCGCAATAATTTAAAACTCATTGGTTTCAAAGAAAAAAACAATTGGGTAGCTGTTGAAACGGAGAAAATGCCATAAAAAAACGCTCAAGATAAGTAAGTGGTGTTAAATGACATTATAAAACTTTCAATGTTGCAGTCTGTAAAATCCCTCAAATAACTTTTTTCCTATTTCCTTCTCTTTTGGAGAAGGTGCCCAAAGGGCGGAAGTGGTCGGGAGAGGGTTCCGAAATCTCGGAATAGGGAGAGGTCGATGTGAAAAATGGTATATTTCATAATTCCCTTTACCTTTTACTCGAACCTGATAATTTTAGCTGGTGAAATTTTAGTTATCAGGTACGATGGACCAATCATCATGAGTACGGATGCAATAAATGTTCCGGCATTTAACAGAAATAAATTAGTCCAGTTGAAAACAACCGGAACATAAGAAACATAGTACGATTCAGGATCGAGTGGCATCAGGTGGGTGAAATATTGTAGTGTGCAAAGCGACAATCCTATAATATTTCCCCATATCATCCCTTTACCTATTAAAAAGAAGGAGTGATACAGAAAAATCTTTCGTACTGACCAGTCGGTTGCTCCTACCGATTTTAATATACCAATCATATTGGTGCGTTCAAGAATAAGGATAAGCAATCCCGAAATCATGGTAAAGCCTGCAACCGATAACATTAATATAAGAATTACCCAAACATTCATATCCAACAGTTCGAGCCAGCCAAAAGTCTGTGGATTAATCTGTTTGATGGTTTGTGTATAAAGTGCATCACCTTCTTTATCAAAACGATTGGAAGTAGCTGCATAAACTGCATTACCGGTAATATCAAGCTTATCAAAATCGTCAATTAGTATTTCAATTCCACTGTATTGTGCCGAATCCCAATTGTTTAACTGTTGTACATGACGCAAATCAGTCAGCATAAACAGCTTGTCGTATTCAACAAAATTAGTGGAATATATACCCGTAATACTAAACTTGCGCGCTCTGACTTTTTCCTCAATAAAGTAAGTAAAAAAACTATCGCCCAATTTTAATCCCAATAAATTGGCCAGATATTTCGAAATAACAACTTCATTTTTAAGCGTATCTTCCTTTATATCAATAGTTTTTCCTTCAACCAGATTAGATTTAAAAAAATCCCAGTCGAAATTAGCCTCTATTCCTTTTAATACAATTCCCTGAAATTCGGTATCGGTTTTAATAATTCCGGGTTTTGTTGCAAAAAGCTGTACGTGTTTAACGTTATCAATAGCCGAAATTTTGCTTAGCAACGTTTTATCCGCTCTTATCGGGTTTGTTTCGTAGGTACTGTTATTATCAAAATTCGCCACCTGAATATGTCCACCAAAGCCTATGGTTTTATTTCTGATTTCCTGTTTAAAACCAACAACAACAGCTAATGCAATGATCATCACAGCCAATCCAAGCGCAATACCAATCGTGGCAATACGAACAGCAGGACGTGAAACATTTTTCTTACCCTGCTGAAAATGAATGCGTTTAGCTATGAAATATTCTATATTCAATTTTTATATTTTTGTGGAATTTGCGAGATGAAAATAATTTAAAAATGGAAAATGGAGAAATGAAATAATGAAATAATGAAATAATGGAAAAATGGAAAAATGGAGAAATGGAAAAATGAAAAATCCGGAAAACTCCTAAAGCGTCGGTACTTTTCATACTTCAAACTTCAAACTTCAAACTTTCAAACCTTCAATCCCGATAGCTATCGGGGCAAACTTTCAAACTTTCAAACTTCAAACTTCAAACTTCAAACTTTCAATGTTCTCCCCGGATAAACTTCCAAAGCCTTCTGAATTACAATTAAAGCTTTTCTCAAATCGTCTTTGGCAAGTACATAAGCAATGCGAACTTCATCTTTTCCCAAACCCTCAATGGTGTAAAAACCTGATGCAGGAGCCATCATAACTGTCTGACCTTCAAATTCGAAATCGGATAATAACCACGAGCAAAACTTATCAGCATCATCCACCGGTAATCGTGCAACGGTGTAAAAAGCGCCCATCGGAATCGGCGAATAAACACCCGGAATACGATTCAATCCATCGATCAGAAATTTTCGGCGTTCAACATATTCATCGTAAGTGTCCTGCATATATTCCTTTGGTGCATCCATCGAAGCTTCGGCAGCTATCTGGCCCAACAAGGGCGGACTTAAACGTGCCTGACAAAATTTCATCACACTTTTACGTATGTCCTTATTTTTAATAACTAAAGCGCCGATGCGAATACCACATTCGCTATAACGTTTTGATACAGAATCTACCAGAATTACATTTTCTTCAATTCCATCCAAATGAAAAGCAGAAATATAAGGAGCACCGGTATAGCAAAATTCTCGGTAAACTTCGTCCGAAAAAAGAAACAAATCGTATTTCTTCACCAAATCACGAATTTTATTCATTTCGCTGCGTGTGTACAAATAACCGGTCGGATTGTTCGGATTACAAATCAGAATTCCTTTGGTACGCGGCGTAATCAACTCTTCAAATTTATCGATATGAGGCAATGAAAAACCTTCCTCAATGGTAGAAACTACCGGTTTAACCACTGCTCCGGCACCAATGGCAAAAGCGGTGTAATTGGCATAAGCAGGCTCAGGCACAATAATTTCGTCACCCGGATCGAGACAACTCATAAACGCAAAATTCACTGCTTCGGAACCACCGGTAGTGATGATAATATCTTCCTCGGTAACATCAATATTAAATGTATGATAATACGAAGCTAACTTGGATTTCAAGCTTTTGATACCATCACTGGGGCTATATTCAAGAATTTCGCGGTTAATATTTCGGATGGCATCCAACGCGACTTGCGGTGTTTTTATATCGGGCTGTCCGATATTCAAATGATACACTTTAATTCCGCGGGCTTTTGCTTTGTCGGCCAAAGGAACTAATTTACGAATCGGCGATTCGG
>JAKLIM010000085.1 GCA_022709605.1 Bacteroidota bacterium
TTATTGATAAAAATTACAAAAATGAACACTAATCCTGAAAAATATTTCCACATACGTTTTTTATTTGAAAATTTATAGTCAAAGATATGAAACTTATTGACTAAAAATGTAAGTTTTTATGTTTTTTTTATGCGGCAATATGAAACATTTATTCAAAAAAAAAGTTTTTTATGTAGTTGAATTCAGATTGAAAAAAATAATGTACTTTTACAATCTGGAAAAAGTATGGTGTAGTGATGATTTAAGAGCTGATTTACAGATGTTGATGTGAGTTGATTTTTTCCTTCCGGAGTGAAAAAAATAGTACACAATGATAAATAAATGGATTTACACTTCCCTTGATGAACAACAAATTGAGATTAAAAATAAATTAGCAGAAGAATTAAGCATTAGTCCTATATTAGCGCAGTTGTTGGTTCAAAGGGAAATTTACACTTATGACGATGCACGGAATTTTTTCCGTCCGGATCTTTCCAATTTGCACGATCCGTTTTTAATGGCCGACATGGATAAAGCCATCGACCGATTAACTACGGCAATGCAATACAACGAAAAAATTTTAATTTACGGCGATTATGATGTAGATGGAACTACGTCAGTATCGTTGGTATATAAGTTTTTGCAGCAGTTTTCGAGCAATATCGATTATTACATCCCCGATCGGTATTCCGAAGGGTACGGTATTTCCATTCAGGGCATCGATTTTGCTGCCGAAAATGATTTCAAACTCATTATTGCCCTCGATTGTGGTATCAAGGCGGTTGAAAAAGTGAAGTACGCCAACAGTTTGGGCGTCGATTTCATTATTTGCGACCATCATACGCCCGATGATGAACTTCCACCGGCCGTAGCGGTGCTCGATGCCAAAAGAAGCGACTGTAATTATCCGTACAAACACCTTTCGGGTTGTGGGGTAGGGTTTAAGCTCATGCAGGCTTTTTGTATCCGGAATAGCATCGATTTCTCGCAACTTACCCCGCTGCTCGATTTGTTAGCATTGAGTATTGCCTCCGATATTGTACCCATAACGGGCGAAAACCGCATCCTCGCTTTTTATGGATTGAAACAAATTAACACTAACCCAAGCGTAGGACTTAAGGGAATTCTGGAAGTGTGCGGACTGACCGACAGAGAAATTACCATCAGCGATATTGTTTTTAAAATCGGGCCTCGCATCAATGCCTCGGGGCGAATGAAATTGGCTTCGGAGGCTGTACAGTTGTTGGTTTCGAGCAATCCTGCTTTTGCAAAAGAAAAAAGCGATACCATAAATGAATACAATAACGACCGGAAAGATTTAGATAAAAACATAACCGACGAGGCCATTGCCCTGATTGGTTCGGACGTGAGATACAACACCCGCAAATCGCTGGTGGTTTATAAACCCGACTGGCACAAAGGCGTGATCGGTATTGTTGCATCGCGGTTGTCCGAAGAATTTTACAAACCGTCCATCGTACTTACTTTTTCGAATGGTTTGGCGTCAGGTTCAGCGCGTTCGGTGCCGGGATTCGATATTTACAAAGCCATAGATTCGTGCCGCGATTTACTCGAAACCTTTGGCGGACATATGTATGCGGCCGGACTTTCGATGCGCGAAGAAAATGTAATAACATTTACCGATAGATTTGAAAAATTTGTATTCGAAAATATTCTCGAAGAGCAAACCTATCCGCAAATTGATATTGATGCACAAATTGAATTCAAAGACATAACGCCAAAGTTTTTCAGAGTATTGAAACAATTCGGACCATTCGGACCCGGCAATATGAAACCGGTATTTGTGTCGAAAAAAGTGTTCGATTTCGGCACAAGTCGTTTGGTAGGAAAAGAACAGGAACACCTCAAACTCGAACTTGTGGATTCGAGTTCGGAAAATGTGATGAACGGAATTGCGTTCAGAATGCATGAGTTCAACGATCATTTAAAAGCACTGAATCCGCTGGATATTTGCTACACAATTGATGAAAATACCTTTAACGGAAACACCAACATACAATTAATGATCAGGGATATAAAAATTGATGGTGTGGACGATTAAATTTTTGTATTTCTCTGGAAAAATAAATAAAATTAAAAAGCGGCTGAGTTAAATTCAGCCGCTTTTTTGTTAGTCAAGATTAGGATAGTTTATGTGGTAGTTTAAGGATTGCTAGGGACAATAAGAGACAAGCGTCCATCGAATAGCAATACGGGTCGTATATGTCATGCCACAGAAATTCGGTGACAAATAATGGGTAGTATATGTCATGCCGCAAATTGCGGGAACAAATATACGGTAGTATATGCCATGCCGCAAACTGAGGGAACAAATATACGGTAGTATAAGTCATGCCGCAAATTGCGGGAACAAATATACGGTAGTATATGCCATGCCGCAAACTGCGGGAACAAAAATACGGGTAGTATAAGTCATGCCGCAAATTGCAGGAACAAATATATACTATGAACATGCCATGCCGCAGAAATTCGGTGACAAATATAAATAATTTATACCCGATGAGCAACAAAGTAAACAAGGGAATCATTATACTTTAGGGTGGGATTAATTTAATCTCTGTCTATTTTTATAAAATAAATTTTGTTAATTTTCAAAATAAAAATTATACCTTTGCTTATGAAAAAAAATGAAGTGTATCAGATAAAACACCTCACATTCATACTGTTAAATTATAATAGTAGATCACTTCTACGAGGAAAAATATTTAAATTAAAAATTATAACAATGAAAAAACATTTTACCTTTTTTCTTTTATTTTTGATTAGCAGTCTGGTGTCTGCACAAGTATCAAAGAATATTAATGTTTCAACAGCAGGTACTCTTTCAAGTTTACTTACAGAAATAGAAAAATCAACTGTTACAAACTTGACTCTAACGGGCAATATCGATCATCGAGATGTTCAATGTATGCGAAATGAAATGACCATACTTTCAGTATTAGATTTAAGTGCTGTATTTATCATGAAGTATTCAATTTATCCTGCGAATGAAATGCCATATTCCTCATTCAATAATAAGACTTCACTAAAAACAGTTATTTTACCTAATTCTTTGACTTCTATTGGATTCATGGCATTTAATGGTTGTAGTGGACTTACAGGAACTTTGAATATACCTAATAAAGTAACTTTTATTGATGATTTTGCATTCGCTGAATGTGTTGGACTGACGGGAAATTTCATTATTCCAAGTTCGGTAACTGAAATTGGAAAAGCGTCGTTTGAAGGTTGTAATGGATTTACTGGTAATTTAAATATTCCAAATACTGTGACTACTTTAGGAAATTCTGCTTTCTCTGATTGTACGGGTTTTACTGGAAACCTGATTATCCCAAATTCATTAACTAAAATTGAAAATTGGACTTTTAATGGTTGTACTGGACTCTCAGGTGCACTAAATGTCCCAAATACTGTGACTTCCATTGGAGATTATGCATTCTATGGTTGTATTGGATTGACTGGGAATTTAATAATTCCAGGTTCTGTAACTTCAATTGGAAATTCTTCATTTGATGGATGTATTGGATTTACAGGCAATCTAACTATTCCAAATACTGTAACTTCAATTGGAAAATCTGCTTTCTCTGATTGTAGCGGATTTAAAGGAAGTTTGACAATCCCAAATTCAGTCAATACTATTGAAGATTGGACTTTTGATGGTTGTACTGGTCTAACAGGTACGCTAAATATACCGAATACATTGACTTCTATTGGTGATTATGCTTTCTCTGATTGTATTGGCTTAACTG
Organism: Bacteroidota bacterium; assembly: GCA_022709605.1. Taxonomy (GTDB): domain Bacteria; phylum Bacteroidota; class Bacteroidia; order Bacteroidales; family Paludibacteraceae; genus Paludibacter. The sequence continues at coordinate 3,750 of JAKLIM010000085.1, forward strand.
GAAATTTAGTTATTCCAAGTTCTGTAACCTCAATTGGATATGCTTCATTTGATGGGTGCATTGGATTTACTGGTAATTTAACTATACCAAATACTGTAACATCTATTGGAAAATCAGCGTTCTCTGATTGTACTGGATTTAAAGGAAACTTGACACTCCCAAACTCTATTACTTCAATTGAAGACTGGACATTTGATGGATGTAGTGGACTTACTGGCAATCTAAATATTCCAAATTCAGTCACTTATATTGGAGATTATGCATTTTCTGATTGCACTGGTTTATCAGGTAATGTAACAATCCCGAGTTCAGTGAATTATATTGGAAATTCAGCATTTTATCGTTGCAGTAATTTCAGAGGCACTTTAAGTATTCCAACAACAGCAACTACAATTGGTGACTGGGCATTTTATAATTGTTCCGGCTTAACCAAAGTCTCCGTTCAGCAGTCAGTGCCTTCAATAATTTATGAATACACATTTAAAGGAGTTAACAAAGATATTTGTATTTTAGAAGTTCCAACGGGTTCAAAAACGTCTTATCAAACTGCACCATATTGGAATTTATTTAAGTTTATAAATGAAATCAACTTTAACTCAGCAATTAATTCGACTTTAAATGACCAAATTAAGATTTACTGTAATAATTCTGATATTATTGTCGAGGGAACAATTAAAGACGAAATAGTTTCACTTTACAATCTAAATGGAAAGCAATTGCAATCCTTAAAATCAAATGGTGAAAAAATATATATACCAGTAAAAACTAATGCAATTTATTTTGTGAAGGTGGACTCTAAAACATATAAAGTAATAATATAAGATTTAAAGAGAAAAACCTCAGTTCGATGTAAAAGTAGTTTTTCAGTTATTCAGCGAAATTACCAAACTTCGTATGATTAAAAGGCAAATCCGCTTTCCATATTGAAATTGAATATGGTAAGCGGAGTTTTCTTTTTTTTTACATCGTAGACAAGTGCAAAATACCGTACAAATGCTTCAACATTACTGGAAACCTAAGTTGCCATTCCGTCCAATCTTATCTCTTATTTGCTCTTCCTTTGGGTGGTTTGCTATAACTTCCTGTTGCACCTTTTCCTCCTCTTTTTGTGGGAGTACCTGCTGATTGTCCTCTGAGTTCCCTCGATTTTGGATTGGGATTGGTGGCTCTATCCATTTGTTTGGCTGCTTTGCTGCGTTCAGGAGCAGGAGTTCGGCGGTCGGGGTTTTGGTTGGAGGGTTTGGTGGACTTAGCCGGTTTGGCGCTCTTTACATCTCCTTTGGGTGGATGTGCTTCTGAACTTGAATCGGCTATTGCATTCATTATTTCGGCTATTTCGTGTTGCTCCAGTTGTCGCCATTCGCCGGGTGGGATGCCTTTCAGGCCGATATTCATGATGCGAACACGTTCCAGTTTGGTTACTTCGTATTCGAAATATTCGCACATGCGGCGTATCTGACGGTTCAATCCCTGTACCAAGACGATGCGGAACGTATAAACTGCTTCTTTTACGACCTTGCATTTTTTGGTTGTTTCGCCCAGCATTGGTACGCCATTCGCCATTTTTTCGATAAATAAATCGGTAACGGGTTTGTTTACAGTGACCAGGTATTCCTTTTCGTGCTTATTGCCAGCGCGAAGTATTTTATTGACAATATCACCGTTATTGGTCAGGAAAATCAAACCCTGCGAGTCTTTATCGAGTCTGCCGATGGGGAAAATGCGTTCGTGGTAGCCGATATAATCAATGATGCTATCCTTCACACCAATTTCGGTGGTACTGATAATTCCCACCGGCTTATTGAACGCAAGAAACACAAAATCTTCGCCTATTTTGGCCTGAATCTGATGGCCATTCAACATTACTTTGTCGCGTGCTGAAACCAGAGCACCCACACTCGCCCTTTTGCCATTGACAAACACATGACCCTGTTCGATAAATTTGTCAGCTTCCCGACGAGAACAATAACCGCTTTCGCTGATAAATTTATTTAATCGTTTCTTTTCAGTCATGTTGTTGATTGTGTTTGGGCGGTCGGAGTTCCAACCGTACTTATTGGTTGATTCCTTGTTGCCCTTTCCTTTCGGATGGTTTAATTAATTGTAAAAAATCCCGCGTTGTAATTCTTTGCAAATTTAACAATATAATTTTGAAATACAATTGTCAGAATTGCGGGTTAAAAATACCGAAGCTTTTTGAAAATAACCACCAATATTATTTAGTCAGATTAAACGCAAACCGGTATTTTTGCTTTTTGATCACGCTTAAAAAAACCACAATAGACACAATAGAATATTAAGAAAAATTTTAATATACAGCACAATAGATAAATACCAAATGGTATTTTAAATTTCAGATAATTTTAATTTTTCTGGAATAATACATTTTCTATTGTGCCTAATGTGGTTTAATTCTTTACATATCAGTTTCTTCAGCTACAATTATTTCGTTTGGTGTTTCATTTGCTTCTTCTTCAACCGGTATTTCTTCTTTCAGCACATACCGTTTGTAGTACGAAATAATTAGTGTGGTCAGTGGAAGTGCTATAATCAATCCGATCATTCCCATAAGCGATCCCCAAATGGAAAGCGAAAGTAAAATAAGTGCCGGATGCAGGCCTGTAACTTTTCCCATAATTTTAGGAGTTAAATATAAATCCTGAGCTCCCTGCACAACTATAAAAATGATGACCAACCAAAGTACTACCCTTAAATAAGGCTGACCTGTTTCGACCGACTGAAGAAAACCAAGCAACAAAGCAGGTGCAACTGCTATGGTTTGCAGGTAAGGCACCAGGTTTAAAACGCCCACAAATAATCCGAAAACGATAGCCAGCGGTAAACCCATAATGCTGAACCCGATGGCGAACATTATTCCAACAATAAGTGCTACAATGGCTTGACCGCGAAAATACCGGTTCATGCCGATTTCCATGTCCAAAAAAATGCCCGAAATCAATGGTCTGTATTTTATCGGAATAATATCGAATATCCCGTCGGTAATTTTTTTGTAATCGATCAGAATAAAAATAAGGTACAGGAAAATTATAAAAACAACTGTAAAGCCAAGAATAATGCTTAGCGAACCATTCAGCAGATTCCAAAGTTGTGGAGCAATTTTTTTAATGCCCGTCATTATATTTTCATCTGCCAGTACCGATTGGATATTAAGCGTCGATAAATATTCGCGAATCTCATTCTGCCAGGCTATCGGCAGAATTGTATCAACATTAATCCCTTTTGCATAAAGATTTATGATTTCGGCAAGCTTGGTTACTTCTTCCGAAATGTTGGGTATAAGTGAAATTATAATCCCCGTAAGCATTGCTCCCAAAACAACTAATACCGTGATAATGGATAAAATACGATTTTTTAGTTTGAGTTTATACTGAAAGAACCGCACAATCGGATCGAGAAGGTAAGCAAGAAGCAGGGCAATAAAAAATGGTAACAAAACGTCGCTCAACCTTTTGATCAATAAAAAAAGCAGAATTAACACCCCTGTGCCAATAATTATTCGCACAACCCGATCGAATGTGTAAGGTCTTGTTGAATTCATTGTTTGAGAATTTACGATTTCATTATTTACAATTTACAATTTCCTATTTTCTTATTTTCTTAATTTCTTGATTTTCAATCCCGATAGCTCCCCGACAGTAATCGGGAGGGACAAATTTCAAATCTTCAAATTTAATTTGTCTATTTCCTGACTTTATTAAAGCAATCCCGACAAATGGGTTCATATTCAGCCATTTCACCCAGCAGGACACGTTTGTCGCTTTCGACCAACCGATGCGAAACATAAGCCAACGCACCACACCTCACACATATAGCATGAACTTTATACACGTCTTCGGCTATGGCACACAGCGCAGGCATGGGTCCAAAAGGAATTCCTTTAAAGTCCATGTCCAATCCGGCAATAATCACGCGAACACCCTGATTGGCAAGTGTTGTACATACCTCAACCAATCCTTCGTCGAAAAACTGTGCTTCGTCGATGCCAATAACGTCAACCTCGCCCGAAAACAGTAAAATGCTGCCGGAAGACTCCACGGGTGTGGAACGAATCGAAGTCCGGTCGTGCGAAACTACTTCATCATCCGAATAGCGGGTGTCAATTTTAGGCTTGAAAATCTCGACGCTTTGTTTCGCAAATTTAGCCCGTTTCAGTCGTCTGATCAGCTCTTCGGTTTTGCCCGAAAACATTGAACCACAAATTACTTCGATACTGCCACGTTTCTGTTGAATGGGATGATTTATTTCAGAGTATATCATACTTTTTTTACCGTTTTTTTTAAATTTTATATTTCGTTTCTCTATTGAATATCGTAACTTTACAGCCGTAATTTATTTTGCAGATAAATATTATTTTATCTTTGCAAAAATAAAAAAAATGTGCGTAATATAATTGATTCAGAAAAAAAGATATGAACAGAAAGCTATTAGTTAGTTTACTTCGTAAAAATATAGAGGAACTTGAAATAATTACGGAGGGTTTTATGGAAATGAATGAATATCCATTGGCTATTATTAAACTGGCGCGCCGTAAAACGGAAGACATTCAATCCATTGTAGATCAGTTGACTGAAATAAAAGTTGAAAATAATGATGTTGAAATTGTAACTCAGGCACTTGAAATTATCGAAAAAAACGAACCTGAGTTAAACGAATCCTCAGAGCCTCCTCAGGAAGTACCTGAAATAATACCTGAAATTATTGAAGTGGAAGATGAAATTGCTGAAGTGGAAGCTGAAATTGTTGAATCTGAGCTTGTTGAGCTTACTCCAATAGCAGAGGAACTGCCTGAAATAAAACCGGAGATACCTGAAATAGAATCTGCAACGGTTGAAGAAATTAATACCGGGGAACCGGAATTCATAATTACAGCACCCGCAGTTGAAGAAGTACCGGAAATAAAACCCGATGCAATTGAGATTGAAATACCTCAGGTTGAAGTACCTGAAGTGACTGAGCCGGAATTTATTGTTGTGGCTCCACCGGCACAGGTGAAATCCGAAATTGAAACCGTAGATCTTGAAACATTGGTTGAAAATGATAAAAGTAAAAATAAAACGGCTGTTGATTTTGGATTCAAAGAAGTAAAAGAAGAAGAATTATCGGTTTTAAAATCAGAAGTTGAATCAAAAGTAAGGGTTGAGACCAAGAGTGAAGTGGACTTTGACCAAATGATAAAAGAACATGAAATAAGACTGAAAACAGAAGAAACAAGAAAAACGACCATTGCTGAGAAAATTGTAAACGGTAATATTTCGAGAAACGAAAAACTATCAAGAACCGATAATTCGTTCAGTGCAAGCTTGGCCAATAAAAAAATTGATGACATTAAGCAAGCCATAAGTATTGGTGACCGCTTCAGGTTTCAACGGGAATTATTCAACGGAAACGGTGAAGATATGAACAAAACACTTCATTATATCAATCAGTTAGCTTCGTACGATGAAGCCATGGCTTTTTTGAAAACGAAGTACAAATGGGATAAAGATAACGAGTCCGCTGAAGATTTTAGTCAGATTGTAAAAAGAAAATTTAATTGATAAGTGAAATAAGTGTTTCGAAAAATACGTTTTACTTTTACTAAATAAAATGAAATTATACGTTGTTCCGACCCCAATTGGTAACCTCGAAGATATAACACTTCGGGCCATCAGAGTGCTGAAAGAAGCCGATATTATACTCGCTGAAGACACGCGTACAAGTGGTTTTTTGTTGAAACACTTTGATATTAAGACGCCTATGCAGTCGCACCATAAATTCAACGAGCACAAAACGGTCGATTCCATTGTTCAACGAATTATGAGTGGACAAATGGTAGCACTTATTTCGGATGCCGGAACTCCTGCCATTTCGGACCCCGGTTTTCTGGTGGTGCGCGAATGTATTGAAAATGGCATTGATGTGGAATGTTTGCCGGGAGCTACCGCTTTTGTACCGGCACTTGTTGCGTCGGGATTGCCAAACGACCGGTTTTGTTTCGAAGGATTTTTGCCTCAAAAAAAAGGCCGGCAAACGAAAATAAACAATTTGGCTGCCGAAACACGCACCATGGTTTTTTACGAATCGCCTTTCAGAGTAGTAAAAACACTGACGCAACTAAGCGAAATTTTTGGACCGGAACGAAAAGCCTCTGTTTCGCGCGAAATTTCGAAAATTTATGAGGAAACAAAACGTGGAACTTTGCTGGAATTAATCGAATATTTTACACTTCATCAACCTAAAGGAGAAATAGTTATAATTGTTGCAGGATTTGAATAAATACACTAACTTTGCGCCGAAATAAAACAGCGATATATTTGTATAATATATTTCGTTATTCGTATTAAAATCAGCAACTTACATAATTTAATTCATTCGCAGTTATTTTTAAAATTCAACGTTATGAAACCCTTATATTTTCTATTCGCATTTTTACTTGTTTTTTCGAGCTCTTGTGTAAGGCAAACGGCTGAATACCAGGAATTAAAAGAGAAAAATGACTCATTGGTAAGAGCCAAACACCAAATGCAGGAAGAACTTGAGGATTACATTTCGGCAATGAGTCAGATTGAACAAAATATCGAGAAGATTAAAAGTACCGAAAATGTGATTTCGATGCAGAATACCGAAGCCGAATTTGATGATGACACCCGCACAAAAATCAATCAGGATCTTGTATATCTGAATGAAATGCTTAAAGCGAACAAAGACGAACTTGCCCGATTGAAAAGCAAAATTAAGAACAGTGCATTCAAATCAGCTGAACTCGAAAAATCGCTTGCCCGTTTGACGAAATCATTACAATCGGAAAGCCAGAAAGTAGATTTGCTTTATACACAATTGGCCGAAAAGGATTCGCTGATTACTCAATTGGGTACAAAAGTGGAAGATTTGGGCAAAGACATTGAGGAGTTAAAAACCGAAAATGAAATTAAAGAAACTACCATTGCCGAACAAGATGAAACAATTCATACCGCTTGGTACGTTTTTGGAACCCGAAAGGAGTTGAAAGAACAAAAAATAATTTCGTCGGAGGGAATTTTCAGTCCTCAACGGGTTTTACAAAGCGATTTTAATAAAAACTATTTTGTGAAAATTGATGCCCGAAAAAGCAAATCGATACCGCTTTATTCAACTCGGGCAAAAATACTGACAAATCATCCAAAATCGTCGTATACACTTGAAAAAGAGAATGATAATTTTGTATTAATCATTGTTGATACAAAAGAATTCTGGAGCGTTAGTAAATACCTTGTGATAGAAGTGGATTAAAACCAACATCTGAATAGTTTTTCAGAACTTATTAATATGCGCTCTTCCAAAACAGGAGCGCATTATTTTTACCATTTTTTAAATATTAGTCTGATAATCAATCAAATTTATTAGTCTTTTCTCTTTTCTCTATGTTCTTTACTCTTATTAATAAATGAAATATAAATTCGTATTTATAGATTTAGACGATACTTTGTGGGATTTTCATACCAATGCACGATTGTCGTTGCAGGATATGTTTAACGACCGCGGGTTAAATCGCCATTTTACTGATTTCGATGAATTTTTCAGAATTTATGCCAAACGAAATATCGAACTTTGGGAATCGTACGGGAAAGGTGAAATCACGAAGGAATTTTTAATGTCGGAACGATTTAGATATCCATTATCGAAAATGGGCGTTGATGATCTCAAACTAGCTGAAGAAATTGGCATTCAATACCTCGATATATTACCAACAAAAACAGCTCTAATGCCTTATGCCATCGAATTGCTTGAATATTTGTATCCAAAATATCCGCTTTCAATCATTTCGAACGGTTTTGTTGAAGTACAATATAAAAAGTTGAGAAGCAGTGGAATTGAAAAGTATTTTTCACACATTGTGCTTTCAGAGGCTGCCAATGCACTTAAACCTGATAAACAGATTTTTGAATATGCACTTGGACTAAACGGCGCAAAAGCATCCGAAACGATAATGATAGGTGACAGCTACGAAGCCGATATTCGCGGTGCTCAAAATGCAAATATCGATCAGGTTTATTTTTCGTTGACTAAGAATGAAGACCTAACTAATAAACCCTCAACATATTATATAAATTCGCTACAGTCTGTTTTTGATATTCTATAAATTTTAAATTTTTTTCAAAATATAAAAATGAAACTCATAATTACGATTAATGAAAACAAGATCTTCACAGCCACGTTGGAAGATAATGCAACGGCAGCCGCATTCAAAGAAATGTTGCCGTTAATCCTGGATATGAGTGATCTTCATGCCAAC
>JAKLIM010000086.1 GCA_022709605.1 Bacteroidota bacterium
AACGTTTCAAGTTATCCGAAAGGAATTTATTTTGTTTCAACTTCCACTAACCTATCGGGTTCAAAGAAATTTATAAAATACTAATTGACAAAAGAAATAAACAGATGAAAAAATATCTTTTAGCAATATTCACCCTATTAGTTATATGCAACTTAACTTCTGCATCTAACTGGGATTTACTCAAACCGGGCAAGCGATGGAATGTTGTTCTAACAGGATTGTCCCCAGATGGAGAAAAAATCAATTACACAACATATTTTTACAAGTTTGAAAGTGATACAATTATTAATTCTCTTAAATATCTTCGTGCTTGGGAATCTATGGATGAAAATTTCAACAGTAAGACTTTGACAGGCTTTGTAAAAGAAGATTCTTTGATTGGTTTTTATTTCCGCAATTTAGATGGAGTTGAAAGTTTAATCTATAAATATAACTTACATATTGGAGATAGTCTTTCAATTATAAATCCCTTTATTCCGTGTTGTGTCATCAGATATTCAGTTAAAAATATTGACTTGGTATTAATAAATGGAAAAAACAAAAAAAGTTATACTATGGAACAACAAAATCAATTATTTACACCTGAAACTTGGATTGAAGGAATAGGTAGTTCATTCGGAATATTAAATAGTGGAATGGCAACAACTGGTGGTGTATTTCACTTTCTTTGTTATTATGAAAATAATATTATGCTTTACAGAAATCCTGAATATTCTGAATGTTATTATTCAACAAAAACTTCAATTCAACCCGTCAAAGATTCAGGATCAGGTATAAAACTTTACTCAGGAGTAAATCATAATATAGTTAATATTAAAAGTGCCGTTGATAATTCCGTACGGATTTATAATAGTTGTGGTATGTATGTAGAAACATTCAATGTTTTGGCAAATCAGGAATACAGTCTCAACGTTTCAAGTTATCCGAAAGGAATTTATTTTGTTTCAACTTCCACTAACCTATCGGGTTCAAAGAAATTTATAAAATACTAATTGACAAAAGAAATAAACAGATGAAAAAATATCTTTTAGCAATATTCACCCTATTAGTTATATGCAACTTAACTTCTGCATCTAACTGGGATTTACTCAAACCGGGCAAGCGATGGAATGTTGTTCTAACAGGATTGTCCCCAGATGGAGAAAAAATCAATTACACAACATATTTTTACAAGTTTGAAAGTGATACAATTATTAATTCTCTTAAATATCTTCGTGCTTGGGAATCTATGGATGAAAATTTCAACAGTAAGACTTTGACAGGCTTTGTAAAAGAAGATTCTTTGATTGGTTTTTATTTCCGCAATTTAGATGGAGTTGAAAGTTTAATCTATAAATATAACTTACATATTGGAGATAGTCTTTCAATTATAAATCCCTTTATTCCGTGTTGTGTCATCAGATATTCAGTTAAAAATATTGACTTGGTATTAATAAATGGAAAAAACAAAAAAAGTTATACTATGGAACAACAAAATCAATTATTTACACCTGAAACTTGGATTGAAGGAATAGGTAGTTCATTCGGAATATTAAATAGTGGAATGGCAACAACTGGTGGTGTATTTCACTTTCTTTGTTATTATGAAAATAATATTATGCTTTACAGAAATCCTGAATATTCTGAATGTTATTATTCAACAAAAACTTCAATTCAACCCGTCAAAGATTCAGGATCAGGTATAAAACTTTACTCAGGAGTAAATCATAATATAGTTAATATTAAAAGTGCCGTTGATAATTCCATTCGGATTTATAATAGCTGCGGTGTGTATGTAGAAACTTTCAATGTTTTAGCAAATCAGGAATACAGTCTCAACGTTTCAAGTTATCCGAAAGGAATTTATTTTGTTTCAACTTCCACTAACCTATCGGGTTCAAAGAAATTTATAAAGAACTAATAAATTTAAAATCTTATGAAGAATTCAGTTATTTCGATTTCGGTAATTATTAATAAATCACTATTAATAATTTGGTTGCTTTTCATACCTGTTATGTTATTTTCACAAATTAATAATTGGGAGAATACAACAAATACGAACATGGTGTCAAGCCTGTACAGTGATGCCGATACCCTTTGGGTGGGCACTTTTGGTGGCTTAATAAAATATAACAAAAAAACAGGAGAAAGTAGTTGTTACACACGTACCAACTCGGGGTTACCCTCCAATGGTATTACCGGTTTAGCGAAAGACAGTAAAAACAACCTATGGGTAGCATGCCAGTACAACGGTATTGGCAGTTTTAAGAACGGAGTTTGTACTGCCATCTATAATTGCAAAAACACGAATATGTTTTCAGACCAATGGACCGAAGGAATATACGTGGATCAAAACGATTCTGTGTTTTTTGGTCCTGAAGGTTCTTTCAACATTCTATACAATAATCATTTAAAATGGATTCCTGCAGGCAATTGGGTGGAGTCAATTCCTCAGATGGTGAAAGATATAGCGCAGGCTCCAAATGGCGATATCGTGCTTGCTACATCCTATGGGTTGTATAAGTATAGAGATGCAAAGTTGACACTGATAAACAACATCACCATTCAATGCAATACAGTGGAGCGTGACAACTATGGTAATTTATGGATAGGTACCGCAGGCGAAGGCATGTATAAATATAACAATGGATTAATTACACACTACGACAGCACCAATTCAGAAAGTAAAATTGGAGCTGGAAGCATTGCATTTGATAAAAACAACGAAATGTGGATTGCCAACGGTAGAGGTTTATTTAACTTCAAAGAATCCGGTGGCAGTGTTACCTATTTTAGCAGCTTAATGACTTCATCTGCATTCAAAATTGCCATCGATGATAATAGCATTTGGATTGGAACGTTACAATCCAGTTTGTATCGGTTCGATCTTAACACAAAACAATTCGAAAAAATTGAACTCACGATTATTAACAGTACTAAGTCAATTTCAATTGCCGACGAAATTAAAACATATCCTACCCCTGCTCACAACATACTAAATATTCAAATTCCGAATGATTGTAATCTAAAGCATGTCGAGATATGTGATTTAACCGGCAAATTAATGTATGTAATTTCTCAAAATTTTTTAATCCAAAATAATAATATACAAACAATAGATATATCATCGTTCACTAAGGGTCTATATTTATTAAATCTTACAACTTCGAAAGGGATTTACACTAAGAAACTGATTATCAAATAATATTTTTCAAATTACATCTTAAGTTGTTTGGGATATGCTAAATAAAAAAGCATATTCGAAAAGACAAAGCAAATTTGCTTTCCGTTGAATGGAAAATATCATTATTAATTACAACCTGCCGGAATTAAAAAAGCTCAACAGTTGAATTTCAACATGTTGAGCTTTTTAACAGTACCCAGAGCCGGGATCGAACCGGCATGGAAGTGAATCCACTGGTGTTTGAGACCAGCGCGTCTACCAATTCCGCCATCTGGGCAATTGCAGTGCAAAATTAAGATTTTTTTTTATACTGACAAACGATTAAGCAATATAAAATTCATTATTCTTAATTCAATTCTTTATAATCTTTTGTATTAGGCAGTTGTACTAAAATTTTGATTTGCATTTCGGAAGGTCGGATTAAGAATCACTCCCCTTCTTTTTTATTACAAAATCTTTTCTTTTACCTCCAAACACTTCGTATTTATTGTACGAACACTCTAATGCGCCATTCAACAGGCTGATTCTTGTGGATGGTTTCATGCCAATTTTATCGAGACATTCTTCGTGTGAACTGATCACCCAGAATGTGCTTCCGGCAAACCGGTGTTTCATGGTAGTGCCTAACGAAGTATAGACATCGAATATATCGGGCGATGTGATGCGTTCGCCATACGGAGGATTGGTAACAATAAGGCTTTCTCCTTCAGGGGCTTCGAGCTCCTTTACGCCTTTTACCTGTAATTCGATATATTTGCCTAACCCGGCACTTTTGATGTTCTGCTCAGCAATTTTAATTGCCCGCGCCGAAATGTCGGAACCGTAGATTTTAAAATTGAAAGGACGTTCATTTGAATCGTCGTTGTAAACGGTATCAAAAAGTTCCTGATCAAAATCTTTCCATTTTTCGAACCCGAAAGAAGGTCTGTAAAGTCCCGGTGGAATATTTAATGCAATCAGCGCTGCTTCGATAAGCAAAGTACCCGAGCCACACATTGGATCAACAAAATTAGTTTTGCCATCCCAACCAGCCAAAAGCAGCATTCCGGCAGCCATTGCTTCGTTAACAGGCGCTTCGTTTTGCGAAATCCGATACCCGCGTTTATGAAGGGAATCGCCTGAACTATCCATCGAAAGCGTACAATGTTTTTGTGAAATATGAATGTTCAGCATTAATCGCGGATTATCCAACCGCACCGATGGACGTTTATCAAATCGTTCGGTAAACCAGTCAACAATAGCATCTTTCACTCTGTAAGTCACAAATTTTGAATGCGTGAATTCATCCGAAAACACAGTAGCATCGATGGAAAATGTTGTATCAACATCCATGTAATCACTCCACTTGATTTTCTTAACCTGTTCGTACACTTCATCAGCATTCGAAGCTCTGAAGTTTAAAATAGGTTTCAACACCCTCGATGCACTGCGTAATTGAACATTGGCTTTGTACAACAAATGTTTATCGCCCGTAAAACTTACAGCGCGTCGTTGAAGTTCAATATTGTTAGCACCCAGTGCAACTAATTCAGTGGCTAGTACCTCTTCTAAACCCCGAAAGGTTTTTGCAATCATTTCAAATTCCATATAACATTTACAATTTTTACATTTACAATTTACAATTTGGCAGATGGGAGTTGGTAGTTGGTAGTTGGTAGTTGGTAGTTTATAACTGAAAATACCTAAAACCTTCATTCTTCAAACTCTCAAACTTTCAAACTCTCAAACCCTTCAAACCCTCAAACTCTCAAACCCTTCAAACCCTTCAAACCCTCAAACCCTTCAAACTTTCTTCTACTTCTTCTGCACTAATTTAGCTCCTGCGGGTACATCTGCATCCACCCATAAATTACCACCGATTACAGCATCATCGCCAACTTTAATTGTACCCAGAATTGTTGAATTAGAATAAATAATCACATTATTCCCAATGCACGGATGACGTTGAATGCCTTTGATCGGATTTCCGTTTTGGTCGAGTGGAAAACTTCGTGCACCCAGCGTTACGCCCTGATACATTTTTACATTATTGCCGATAATGGCGGTTTCGCCAATTACCACGCCTGTTCCGTGATCTATTGTAAAATAATTGCCGATAGTTGCTCCCGGATGTATATCAATTCCGGTTTCGGAATGAGCCATTTCAGTAATGATTCGGGGAATAAGCGGAACATTCAGTTTTAGTAAAGTATTAGCAATCCGATAATTACAAATAGCACGAATGCTGGGATAGCAAAATATCACTTCACCATAACTTTTCGCAGCCGGATCACCGTTATAAGCTGCTATAACATCGGTATGCAGATTTTCGCGGATAGCGGGCAATTGATCGATAAATGCAGCCGCTATTTCATTGGCAGTTGCATCGAGCTGACTGCAAACACTGTTTTCGGCGCGCGAATCGAAGCACAATCCGGCTTTAATCTGCGATGATAAAAGGATCAAAAGCCGATCGACATTGACGCCTATGTGATAAAGCATGGTTCGTGAATTAACATCCGCATCTCCAAAATAACCCGGAAAAAGTATAGCCCGCGTTAGTTGCACAATTTCATTCAGAATTTCTACCGAAGGATTTGGATTGTTTTGATTTTGTTGATGACAGATATTTTTAAAACTTTCCAAATCGGCGAGTCTGTCAATCGTGTCGAGTATTTTTTTATTCATAAGTGTTTATTTCGAAATTATTTTTAATTCAATGAGTTGATTGATTGCGTTTATTGCATTTAAAGTGCGTTGAGCACCCTTTCCATTTACAATAACAACCGGTTTCCCTGTTTGTTCTGCCTCCCTTTTGTACCAATCGAAAAAGAAAGCTCTGTCGGAACCATGTTCGCGAACCGGATCGGGTTGCCAGGGCAAATCGGGCTCACAAAGCAAATATAAGTCAAAAAAGCCTTGTTTCAAACGCTCCGTCACAAAATCAGGTATTTCGTGATAACAATACTGAAACCAAACTTTTGTAATAATCAAATCGGTATCAAAAAACACAAAATCTGATTCGTTATTGGTATTTTCAAATTGTTTTTCGAGTTCAATTTGTTTGCGGGCTATATTGCTGACATCATTAAACGTATAGTTTTCAGTCAGTTTCTCAACATACTCTCGTGCATACTCCGGAACCCAGGGCGATCGGTAATGCGCTGCCAACGATGCTGCGAGTTCCGTTTTACCTGTTGATTCGGGCCCGAGAATTGCAATTTTGTACATGAATAAATATATAATTTAGCCGCTGAATATAAATTGAACGATGTAGCTATTGAACTCAAAAAATTGATTTGTTTAAAATAATATAAATCAACTGCTTTTGTTCTGCTTTGCTGTTTTTCAAAAAAAAAGTATCTTTGACATCAAAAAAATATGCGCAAATTTACGATTTTAATTCTGCTTTGTAATATCTTTTTGATTATAAGCCCAAAAGTTTCGGCACAAAATGCAGATATTGAGATATTGAGAAACATAAATGGTATTACAGGAACGATAGAAACCTCTAAATTCATATCAAATTCAACGACACTTGTCGGAGCTTCGGTTCCGGTTGTACTGGGCATTGCAGCCATTATCGAAAAAGACGAAGATTTGCTGAAAAGTGCTTTGAGTGTTGGTGTCAGTCTGGGCGTAAGTGCGGCTTTGACCTATTCAATAAAACAAGCCGTTGGAAGACCGAGGCCAATGATTACTTATCCTTTGATTATCAACTCGTACGAAGAGATTCATTCCAATTCTTTCCCATCGGGTCATACTTCATTTGCATTTGCCACAGCCACGTCACTGAGTCTTCAGTATCCGAAATGGTATGTAATAGTTCCGGGTTATTTATGGGCAGGTTCAGTGGGCTATTCGCGCATGAATCTTGGCGTTCATTATCCTTCGGATGTATTGGCAGGAGCATTACTTGGTGCAGGAAGTGCGTGGATATCTTATAAAATCAACAACTGGCTGTACGAAAAACCAAAAAAACTTTTTAAACTGAACGAATATTTTTTATAATTTCAGATCTGATTAAAACAAAAAAAGCCGAAAAAAAATTTCCCGGCTTAATGAATTCGTTGCGAATTATTTCATTTTGCAGTTTTGTTAATAACTACATGTGATATAGCTCCTACCAGCATGATTACTCCCGCTGTAGCCAATAAAACATTCGATTGAGTTTGTCCAAAATGATAAATTAACAATGGAACGACTCCTAACAAAACGATCAAAGCTCCTAAATATTTCAAAAAGTTTTTCATTGTGAAGTATTTTTACGTATTTTTATTTTCAGACTACAAATTAAATGAAATTTTACTAACTAATAAAATTATTTACGATAATTTTTTGATTTTAAGAATAAAAAAACTGATTCTCACTTTTTTACAAACCTTTTTTTCATAAACCTATTTTTCGTACATTTGCATAATTAATTCATCAAGCTGATATTATTGTACATTTTATTGTTTTAATAAAGTGCAAAAAGCTAAATAGTAACCCATTATATATGAAAATAGTCATTGTCGGCACAACATATCCTTACAGAGGTGGCTTGGCTGCTTATAACGAGCGACTGGCACGCGAATACATGAAACAAGGGCACGAAGTTGAAATATACACCTTTACACTTCAGTATCCGTCTTTCCTTTTTCCGGGTAAATCGCAATTTTCGACTGAACCTGTGCCCGGGGATTTAAAAATAAACCGAACTATCAATTCGGTAAATCCATTGTCGTGGGTAAAAACTGGTCGTGAAATAAAGAAAAAATCGCCCGATAAAATCATTTTTTGCTATTGGATGGCCTTTTTTGCACCGTGCTTTGGTACAATTGCCCGCAATGCCCGGAGCCCTAAAACCAAAATGATTGCTCTTATTCACAACATGATACCTCATGAGCCAACGGTACTTGACAAAATTTTTCCGCAATATTTTGTCAATGCCATGGATGGTTTTGTGGCAATGGCTGATTCGGTGATTGAAGACATAAAGAAATTTGACCAACTAAAGAAACCCAAAGTTGTTTCGCCTCACCCCATTTACGACCATTATGGCGAACTGTTGCCCAAAAATCTGGCGGCATTAAAACTGGGTTTGCACGAAAGCAATTCGTACATATTGTTTTTTGGTTTTATTCGTCATTACAAAGGTTTAGATTTATTGATTGAAGCTTTTTCGGATAACAGATTGAGGCAATTTCCTGTAAAATTAATTATTGCAGGTGAATTTTACGAAAACCCTGAGCCTTATTTAAAGCAAATTTCGAATCTTAAACTTGATAAATTTATTGAACTCAGAACCGGATTTATCCCGGACAGCGAAGTTCGTACTTATTTCAGCATCGCCGACATTGTGGCTCAACCATACAGAACGGCAACACAAAGTGGTGTAAGTCAGATAGCTTTTCATTTTGAAAAACCGGTTTTAGTTACTGATGTAGGAGGATTGGCAGAAATAATACCCAACGGGAAAGTGGGTTATGTGGTGGATGTTGATCCAACACAAATTGCAGATGCACTCGTTGATTTCTATACCAATAATTTATCCGAAAAATTTATTGAAAATATAAAACTTGAGAAACAAAAATATGAATGGTCAATTATGACGAATGCGATTGATGGATTGTTTCTTTAAAAACAGTTTGAAAAGTTTGAAGATTTGAAAAGTTTGAAAATTATTCAGGCAATAAAAAAACTTCAAAACTCAAACTTTTCAATCGTCAAACTTTCAAACCTCTCAAACATTCTTTTTTATGAACAATGATATAGTAGAAACCCCTTTAATGAAACAATACTTCGAGATAAAAGCCAAACATCCCGATGCTATATTGTTGTTTCGTTGTGGCGACTTCTACGAAACTTTTTCGTCTGATGCTATTATTGCTGCTGATATTCTGGGCATTACACTTACGCGACGAGCCAATGGTTCGGCCAAAAGTGTGGAGCTTGCCGGATTTCCACATCATGCTTTAGATACTTATTTACCAAAATTAGTCCGGGCAGGAATGCGTGTAGCCATTTGTGACCAACTTGAAGATCCGAAACTCACCAAAAAATTAGTGAAACGCGGTGTAACTGAACTGGTTACTCCGGGTGTTTCGTACAGCGATACAACACTCAACCACAAAGAAAACAACTTTTTGGCAAGTGTCTATTTTGGCAAACAAATGACCGGCATTGCATTTCTCGACATCTCAACAGGCGAATTTCTTGTAGCCGAAGGTTCAGCAGAATATGCCGATAAATTGTTGAACAGCTTTTCGCCCAAAGAAGTATTGTTCGATCGGAATAAACGCAAAGAATTTGAAAGTCAGTTTGGAAACCGTTTTTACTCGTATGCTCTCGATGACTGGGCATACACGCCTGATACAGCTGTTGAGCGACTTTTGAAACAATTCGAAACCAAAAGTTTGAAAGGTTTTGGCGTTGAAAATCTCCCGAACGGTGTAGTGGCAGCCGGAGCAATTTTGCATTACCTGGACATGACGCATCATCAGCAAACGGGTAATATCACGCAATTAGCCCGTATTGAAGAAGACCGCTTTGTGTGGCTCGACAGATTTACGGTTAGAAATCTGGAACTTTATGGTACGATTAATGAAGGTGGCCGGACATTGCTCGAAGTGTTGGATAAAACCGTGAGTCCGATGGGCGCGCGTTTGCTAAAACGTTGGATTGCTTTTCCGCTGAAAGATGTAAAACCAATTAACGAACGGTTAAGCGTGGTCGAATATCTTTTTAAAGATACTGAATTGAAATTGTTACTCGAACAGCAAATTTCACTGGTCGGCGATTTAGAAAGGATTATATCGAAAGTTGCCGTTAACCGAATCAGTCCGCGGGAAGTAGTACAGTTGAAAGTAGCTCTGAAAGCCATTGAACCTATCAAAGCTGCCTGCATTGCTTCGGACAATTCCACACTTCAGAAAATTGCAGATCAGATAAACCCATGTACAATAATTTCGGATAAAATAGATCGGGAAATTCAGAATGACGCACCTGCGTTGGTAAACAGGGGAAATATTATCAAAAACGGTATTGATGCAGATTTAGACGAATTGCGCAAACTGGCTTATGCCGGCAAAGACTTTTTGCAGCACATTCAGGAACGCGAAAGTGAACTGACAGGAATTCCAAGTCTGAAAATCCATTTCAATAATGTTTTCGGTTATTATATCGAAGTTCGAAACGCGCACAAAGATAAGGTTCCCGAAACGTGGATCAGAAAGCAAACATTGGTGAATGCCGAACGATACATTACGCAGGAACTGAAAGAATACGAAGAGAAAATTCTGGGTGCCGAAGAAAAAATCGAAATTATTGAAACACGTTTGTTCAACGAACTTGTATTCAGTCTGTCCGAATATATTCCGGCAATTCAACTCGATGCCAATCTGATTGCCCAACTCGATTGTCTTTTGTCCTTTTCCAGGGTATCGGCCGAAAACAAATACATTCGTCCGGAAGTTAATGATTCAGAGATTATTGATATCAAACAAGGAAGGCATCCTGTGATTGAAAAGCAATTGCCTCCGGGCGAATCTTATATTGCCAATGATGTTTATCTCGACAACGAATCGCAACAAATTATCATAATTACCGGTCCGAATATGTCCGGAAAATCTGCATTGTTACGTCAAACAGCACTGATAACACTCATGGCTCAGATTGGTTGCTTTGTTCCGGTTGAAAGTGCAAAAATCGGAGTGGTCGATAAAATTTTTACCCGCGTGGGAGCAAGCGATAATATTTCGCTCGGAGAATCAACGTTTATGGTGGAAATGAATGAAGCCGCCAGCATCCTGAATAACCTTTCGAACCGCAGTCTGGTATTATTTGATGAACTCGGACGCGGAACAAGCACATACGATGGAATCTCCATCGCATGGGCCATTGTAGAGTACATTCATGAACATGGAAGCAGCCGTGCGAAAACCCTTTTTGCAACACATTATCATGAACTAAACGAAATGGAAAAATCGTTTAGCAGGATAAAAAATTACAATGTGTCGGTGAAGGAAGTGGATAAAAAAGTGATTTTTCTTCGGAAACTTGCTCGCGGAGGCAGCGAACACAGCTTTGGTATTCATGTGGCAAAAATGGCCGGCATGCCGATGAGTATTGTGAAACGCTCCGAACAAATTCTAAAGGAACTGGAAACAGAAAATCGTCAGACAGGCGTTGCCAAACCGATTGGTGAAATTGCCGAACACCGCGAAGGTTTACAACTCAGCTTCTTTCAGCTCGACGATCCGGTGCTCAGTCAGATACGCGATGAAATTAAAAATTTAGATATCAACAACCTCACTCCTATCGAAGCGCTGAACAAATTGCACGGTATAAGAAAAATTATTACCGGCAAATAATATTTAAATACTTATAATACAGTCCAATGCAACGGGTTTGCCTTTCAAAGGTTAAGTCGTGATTGGGCTGTTTGGTTTTTTTCGGGTCTATTCAATAAACTGTGTCAGAAAAGGGAAAATCATTATATTTACCCTTTAAAAACAATTTAAAATGAACAAGACAAAAGGATTTGATTATAAGGAATTTGAACAAGAGGCCTTAATAAAATTAAAGCAAGGTGTAAGCTTAGAAGGAGAAAACGGGATATTGGCACCATTACTAAAGCGCTTATTAGAAGCAGGTTTACAAGGCGAACTTGAAGGGCATTTGGCTGAATCAGGTGAAGCTAAGAATCGTCGTAATGGGATAAGTTCCAAGAAGGTAAAGACTCATTATGGAAGTATAGAGGTTGCAACTCCCCGAGATAGAAATGGGAGTTTTGAACCAGAACTCCTGGCGAAACGACAAACTACCCTTGGCGAAGGATTAGACCATAAAATTATTAGTTTATATGCTTTGGGAATGAGTTATACGGACATCTG
>JAKLIM010000087.1 GCA_022709605.1 Bacteroidota bacterium
ATTCCAAAACTCGCACGTACTTTAAATTCGGACAAAACAGGTTTCAACGATTGAAAAAACGGTTCTTCGCTAAGCATCCAACCCGCCGAAAATGCCGGAAAAAAATCTGATTTGTTCCCAACAGAAAGGCGCGACGAAAAATCTTCTCTGAAATTCAGTTCAAATAAATATTTTTTATTAAAATCGAAGTTTAACCGCCCAAATAATCCAATCAAAGCCCATTCGTAATTGGCACTGCTATTGGTGGAACCCTCCAACGAACCTAATTGTAAGCTGGTTGCATTGTTGGTAATAAAATCCTGACGGTACGCATCGAGGTATTTATAGGTGTGATATTCGTTTTGAGCACCGAGCAAAGCTTCAAAATTATAATTGCCGGCATTCTTTTTATACTTCAAAAGCATCTGTTGCAGATAATGAATGTCTCTGTATGCACTTTTGAATGAGGAGTTTGGACCTGTAACTGTACCATTGCTCCAGGCTAATTTATTTTTAAAGGCATCGGTTGTGTTTTCGAGTAAATTAACCCCGTTGGTATAATTTACAGATAAACCTTGCGCTATTTCGTACGATAAATTAATGTTTGTAAGGATGTTATAATTATCGAAAGTTCTCTTTCCACCTTCGTTTACCTGACGAATGGGGTTTCGGGTATCGTTGGTAGAAGTGATATTCCATTCACCATCAGGGGTTTTAATCAAATCAACCGGTCGTTGTCGGTTTACAGCATTAATAATTTGCCATAAATCACCCACCGCCACCGAAGTCGGTTCGTTGGTCTTTGCATAAGTGATGCCAACCATTATTCCGGCAGTGAATTTTTTCCATTTTATTTCACCATTTTCACGAATTCCATAGCGGGTGTAATCCGTGTGAACAACATTTCCTTTTTGCTGTAAATAGTTGAATCCAAGACTGTTTCGCAAAGCAATTTGCTCGTGGTTTATTCCTCCCGAAATATTTACAGCGTGCGATTGCGTAAAACCGCTTTGATCGAACATGGCTGCCCGCCAATCGGTACTTGGTACTTTTCCCGATTTCCAATCGTCTAATTTCTGTTGGCTGAAAACTTTCAAATTTTCATTTAAGTTCACATTCGCAGGAGTATTAGCGGTCGAAGCTGTCAAACCATCTAGCATTAAAGCGGTATTGTAGGCATTGGCATAATTGTAGGCATTGGCTTCCTGAAAAAGCTCAGTGGGTTGCTGATAGCCCGCATAACCGGAGTAATTGAGCGATAATTTGCCTAATTTACCCCGTTTTGTGGTTACTAAAATTACGCCATTGGCTGCACGCGCACCATAAATGGAACATGCAGCAGCATCTTTCAGAATAGAAACCGACTCCACATCGCTGTTGCTGACCATACTCAATGAACTTGGAACGCCATCGACAATGACCAGCGGATTGGTTCCACTCTGCAGTGAACCGACACCGCGAATGCGTATGGACGCAGTTTGACCCGGCTGACCAGAACTCTGTGTGATATTTACGCCCGCCACCTGCCCCTGCAAAGCCGATGCAATATTGTTAGTCGGTTTATCTTCAATAATTTTGGCATTGACTTGTGTAACCGACGAAGTCATGTTCTGTTTCGATTGAATTCCAAATGCAACCACCACTACTTCGTTCAACGATGTAGATGATTCAATTAATTTTATCGGAATGTTGTTCTGATGATCTAATTTTAATTCAACGGGTAAATAGCCAATGTGTGAAACAATTAATACAGATTCGCCCGGAACTTGCAAATTAAAGCTGCCATCCATATCGCTTACCGTGCCAAATCGCGTTCCTTTTACTAAAACGGTAGCACCAATGATCGGTTCACCATCAACATCTAATATTTTGCCATTGATGGTTGGTATTTGTTTCTCAGTTATAATGGCTTCGGCAATGGTTTGTGGTTTGAAAATGGAAATATTATGTCCCCTGATCTCAAAATTCACCTCACTATTCTCAAATAATTGTGCCAGCACCTCCGAAAGTGTTTTGTTGATCACCCGAATGGATACTACTTCGTTTAAGTTCACATCATTACTTCTGACCAGATACGAATAACCGGTTTTTGATTCGATAACACCAAGCACGTCGGTCAGCGATTTGTGTTTAATGTTTAATGTGAGTTTAACATCCTGTGCCGAAATGTAAATGGAGATAAAAAGCAGACAAAAGACAATGAAAAAGCGCGACAACACGGAAGGTCTTGTCGGCTGGATTAATGGAAGAATGCTATGATTTGATACAATTTTCTCCATTCAATATTTATAGCATAAACAGCTATTAATCTGCTGTTTATTTTTTTATTCGGTCTTTTATATGAACATTTCGTCCATCGTAAATTCGTTCAAATTTTTTATCTACATCAATATAGTCGAGTATTTCATTCAAAGATTGATTCAGATTCAGACTGCCCGAGAAAATTTCGGATTTTATTTTTTTGCTTTCAATGACGAAGCGGACATCAAATTTCCGTTCCAAATTGTGCAATATGTTTTCCATGGACTCATTTTCGAAGGACAGTTTACCGGTTTTCCATTGTGCCGATTTTGCTGCATCCGATGTGCCTTTAGTCATTTTTTTCGACTTTTTATTGTAAACAATCATCTCGTTTGGCATAAGTGTCCGCTTATCAGTAAGTTCATCATTCGTGGTGGTAACATCCACTTTACCTTCCAGCAAATCCACTTTTACTGTTTCGTTTTCGAGGTACGAGTTCACATTAAATGTGGTACCAAGTACTTTAATTTCAAGGTTATCCGTAGTTACCAAAAATGGTTTTGTTTTGTCTTTTGTTACTTCAAAATAAGCTTCGCCGACTAATGTTACGCGTCTTTCTTTTTTGCCAAAAGTGTTATCGTATTTGAATTCCGATCCTGAATTAAGCCAGACTACACTTCCATCTGGGAGTACAATTTTCGATTGCGAACCAAGCGGAACTATGGTTTGCGAAATCATCAGTTGATCCTGAGCGTTTATGAATTTTGAATATAAAAAGTAAGCACTGACGCCTGTGGTTAACGCTAATACGAAAATGGCTGCTATGCGCAGAAACTGAGAAATAAATACGGGTTTCTTAGTACCGGACAGTATTAATTGTTTCTTTAACTGATTGTAATTTGATTGTTTTGCTTTTTCAAGGATAGGTACAAACGAAATAGCACGGGTTTTAGCCAGTTCACGAAGTTGTTCTCTATACTTTTCGTCTGATTTTAACAGGTTTAAAAGTATGGGTTCATCGGTATCGGAAATATTTCCCGATAAATAATCAATAATTAATTTCTCAAAAGTTGTATTCTCACTTTGCATTCTAAATGTCAGGGCGTTTATATTGCTCTCTATACTATATAACCTTTTCGCACAGAAAATATTTAGGCATCACGAAAATATTTTAACGAATAGATGAAATTTCTTATTTTTTATCAATTCGTATGGTGTCGCCAACTTGTTTGAAAATGAATTTTTTATCAACATCAATGTACGAAATCACTTCGCGTAATGGTAAATTCAGATTTAAACTACCCGTAAATGTCTCTTTTTTAATTTGTCGATCATCAATACAAATGGTAACATTATATTTTCGTTCCAATTTATTGGTAATTTGCTCCACTGTTTCGTTTTCAAAATAAAGTCTTCCGGTTTTCCAAAGTGCTGATCTTGAAGCATTAATTGTGGAAGTATTTACATTCCCGGTTTGTTTGTTGAAAACCAATCGCTCGTTTGGTTTCAAATCCACATCCGATTTATTTTTATTGTTTTGAAATGAAACATGAACAGCACCCCGGAGTAAATTTACTTCCACCGTGGCATCTTCTTCGTAAGCTACAACATCAAAAACAGTTCCCAACACTTTAATATCAAGTGCATTGGTTCGAACAAGAAACGGTTTCGAAGCATCTTTTGTAACTTCAAAATATCCTTCGCCTTTCAAAATAACTTCGCGCGTTTTTGTTCCAAAGTTCTGATTGTATTTCAATGTTGAACCGGCATTTAACCAGGCAATGCTGCCGTCGGGCAATACAATTCTGGTCTGCGAACCCAAAGGTACTATGGTTTCGGTATAGTTTTGATTGTATTTATCGGCAATAATATTTCGTGTTATGTAGAATGTTGAAACAGAAATCGTTAACATAAATGCAATGATGGCAGCTATCCGTCCCAATTTCTTGAACCAGTTTGAAGGCAAAGTAATATTTTTACTTTCGGGTTTTTCGATTATTTCGGGTTTTACAGTTTGAGGTTCACTTAAGGCAATTCGTTGCATTAATTTTTTGAAGTTTTCATCTTTATTGTACTCCACGGCAGGTGTCACCGAAATGGAATAAACCTTATTCATTTCGTTGAATTTCGTTTGAAAAGCTTCATCCGTTTTCAATAATGTTTTCAACTCCTGCGCATCATTTTCCGAAATATTTCCGGTGAAATAATCCGTTAATAATTCTTCCTGTTTTTTAGCATTCATCTTGTCCATCATCTTAATAATAAAAGAATTAATAAACTAATGAGATGATTAAGCGAAACTTTTAATTTATCCAATGCATTTTTAATCTGAACACGTACCGTGCTCACGCTGAGCATAAGTTCAGCCGCAATATCTTCCGGACTTTTAGCCGAAAAAATGTATTGTTTGAAAATGACCTGACATTTTTCAGGTAGTTGATCGATGGCGTCTAACACTTGCTTTTCAATTTCTTGTGTTTCAACATATTGCAGTGGCGTTGGATTCGAGAGAATGTATTCTTCCTGAAAATCGAGCAACTGAAGCCGGTGATTATTCAACACCCTGTCGTTGGTTTTCTGGGCACGAATATTATTTAAACAACCGTTTTTTACTGATTGTACAAGGTAAGAATGTATGGGATAAACCAGGGTAGCTCTTTTGTGCCAGATATTTACAAACACATCGTTTACAATTTCGTTGGCAATTTGACGGTCGAAAATATAAAATAAAGCCACAGAGTTCAAGTAAGTATAGTAACAATCGTAGAGTAAAGAAAACGATTTTTCCTCACCTTTTGACAATTTTAGTATAACTTCGTGATTTATATCTTTTATCGACATTCGTAAAATTTAATCTTTAAAAGCAAAAGTGATTGTAAAAATGATTTAATCTTTGTTTTTTAATATCAACAACAAATGTACGTTATTTTTTTTGATGAATAAATTTTTTAACAGCATTGTGAACAGAATGGGTATGTATTTTCCAAAAAAAAAAGGATTAAGTTCATGTTACTGAAACTTAATCCCTTTTTGCAAAACAATAAAACTTAATCAACCATTACTTTTTGAATAATATTGGCCACTTTCACTACATAAATTCCTTTAGCTTGTGGTTTTAATGCATCAACTTTTACACCTGTGATGGTGAAAATCTGAGGTTTCAAATCAGTTCCAACTACCTGAATTAAACCATTATCCGAGTAAATTCTAATCGCTGAATCGTTGGCATTATTTACTCCTGTGTAAGTTTGGAGCACTTTCTCGAATATCCAGGCCGAAGCTGAATTTAAACCTGCAGGATAAGCAACAAGGTTTCTACCACCGGCTAAATGGAGTTGATAACCACCATTAGTTACAATATTGTATTGTTCGAGATCTAAATAATCCAACGTATATACCTGTGGAGCAGCAACTAACGGAACATTCACGCTATTAGCAACCGGTGCCTGAATACTTCCTGCATTTAATTTACTAACTAAATTAACAGTACCATCGCCTAAATCAATCACTTTCCACAACAAAGAATCATTATTTGCTGTTAAATTAGTACCCATAATCGTATTATTTAACCCTTTGTCGGTTAAATAATTTCTATCAGCACGACCCGGAGTTTTTATTGTGTACCATACATTTGTAATTGCATCGCTAAATTCGATCGGAGTTGTAGGTTGTTTGAAAGTCATGTCTTCCGATTTTTCGAAATACCAGAAACATTCGGCAGCTTCGGTATTGTAAGGGAAAACGCGTCCGCCACTTGCATGAATTCCGGCAGAACCATCTGAAGAAATAATACGTACACCCGGGAATGTACCTGAAGTGAGTTGAAATTTCCAGGTAATGTTATCGGAAGATTGATTAGCATAGCAATTTAATGCGATAGTAAGTCCGGTCAAACGATTGACCATTTGATAAAAACCATCTACATTTTTTATTACTTTCCATTGTTGATTGTAAGCATTGTATTTTGGCGAAGAAGTTTTCAATTCCACTCCCAAAGCTGTACCAGTCATGGCAGCAGTTGTCAATGGATCACCTGTAGTCCAACCACGTTGGTTCAGTACATAATACCATACATCATTGCCGGGAGTGCTTACTTCGGGTGTTTTATAAACCATATCAACCGGTTTTTTGAATACCCAAAAACATTCGGGAGCCTCTTCATCATAGTTCGAAACCGAACCTCCTGAAGCATGCAAACCTACCGGATATCCGCTACCATCGTTAACTGTCGAAATGATTCGAACACCCGGTATATCGCCATATAAGCCAGAAGTTAATTGCAATTTCCAATTGACTCCATCAGCCGGATTATTGGCAGTACAATTCATCGAAATTGAAAGACCGGTTGAACGATTAATCATCTGATATTCACCAGCTGTTATTTCAACAACTTTCCATTGTTCTGCATAATTTTCAGACTCAGGAGTGTTTGTAGTTAATTGAACTCCGAGTGCTGTACCCATGAGCGCTACATTATCAAGAGGTGCGCCAGCCGTCCAACCTCTTTGATTAAGTACGTAATACCAAACATCGTTACCGGCAGTGCTTATTTCGGGCATCTGCGCTTTTAACAAAGTTGAAGACAATGTCATTAAAATGACAAATAAAAGAGCTAATTTTTTTTTCATTGGTGTGATTTTTATGTAAATTATTTTTTAAGAGTTATGAAGAGAATTGTTTTTATCAAAATAGTTCTTGTACATGTTTGATGTACAAGAACTATTATTTTTCATTTACTGAAATTTCCCAAAAACCTCAATTTCAGCCATTGCTATAGGTAAAACAGTGGCATTTTTCTCAGTAATTGTCATTCGTACGTATCGTGCAACCGAAGGAGTTAATCTCCATGTTTGCAATTGTGTAATGGATTTGAAATTGCCACCACCTACTGTAGTCCAGGTTACATTGTCGGCACTGGTTGCAAATGACACTGTTTTAGGTGTTTTGAAAAATGCAGTGGCGGCATATAAACCAATTTCGGAAATGCGTGCCTGCTTTTTCATGTCGATACTAACAAAAGCCGGAACAGTACTTGTAGCGTTTTGCCAATAAGTGCTTGTATTGCTATCAAAAAGAACATCAGGTAGATGGGCTGCATTTGCCGGGCTACAATCTGCCGTTTGTATCCAACCGGTTTTGTCGAGTTTCGGATCTGAATATACAAATCCAAAATTGGCGCGTTTCTTTACGGGATCAATTTCGTAAGGACTTGCACTCGAAATTACAACCGGCAACAAATACTTCCCTAAACTGAGTTTTTTTCTGTCCAATTGATATTGTACATTAATACTTGTTGATCCTTTGGCCAAAATTGTATTGGCAGCAGGAGCGGTATAAGAAGTTGCACTTAATAATTGAAAATCTTCGCCATTGGCTGTGTTATAAGCTTCTACACCTGCAGGATCAACACCCATCGTAAAACTTACGTTGGTATTATTATCGTGTCTACAACCTACGGGAATGCTAAAGCTCACCATATCAGCGCCATTATCATCTATTGTATCCAACACCATAGGTATTCCGGTGTTATAATTCAACAACATTTCGAGTATTGGTTTCCGAACATCGAAAAGTACAAGCGAGTACTGTTTTGCAGTCAACACATCAACCCCAACCGATGTAACTTTGAATGGAAGTGCATAAAACTGTCCTGCCGGCAAAACTGGCAAAGTTTTTATTTTCTCAGGCGAATAAGTAAATGAAAACTTAGCCACCTGATCACTTTCGCCCAACGTAAAATTGGTAGTTCCCATCGAATAGCATTGTGCAGGCAGCAAAACATGTGTAGTGCCATTCAACGCATTAATGCTATCTAGAAACAAGGAGCTCAATTCATATTTTACTTCAGCGGTCGAAGGCAAAATTCCACTTTTTGTAGCCCACAATTGCGCTGTATAATCTTCACCTATCGGAAACGATATTTCCTGAACAATTCCACTTTTTGTCAAATACACTTTACTTTCTGATAAATTATCCATTCGGTGGTCTTCGCACGACCAGCTAAGAATAAGAACCGAAAGCAGTATTGCTAATCTATTATATTTCATGTCTTTATGTATTTAAATTTATTCGTTGAATTACCACAATAATTGTTCAATCTTTTTATTTCTATCAATTTCTGATTGGGTAATCGGGAAAAGATAATGCTTAGGAAGAAAAACGCGTTTTTCCAATACCCTGCGTTTCCAATATTCTGTGGCTTCAGTTTCTTTGGTTGCTTCCACATTCATACCGTAAATATTACCTCCATCGGTTTGCTCTGCTATTTGCCAGCGACGTGTATCGAAATAGCGTAGTGTTTCAAAACAAAGTTCAACCCTGCGTTCGCGACGAATCATATCGAGCATAACATCTTTGCTGGTAAGCACTTCAGGATAAGCTACTTCTAAATCGGGAATTCCTGCACGTTTACGAATTTTATTCATATAAGTCAAAATTTCATACTTATTGGCAGCGTAATCGTATTCGCAAAGAGCTTCGGCATAATTTAAATAAATTTCGGCCAAACGAATGATAGGCCAGGTAGTTGCGCCGGTTCTCAATGTTCCGTTTTGAGGCGAAATATTGCCTACATCCGAGAATTTACGAATAAGGTAACCCGTAGTAGAATAATCAAATGTTCCGATATTTCCGGATGAACCGCCTTTGTAAAATTGTACAACATGATTTGGGTTTACATTTAACTGTTTGTAAACCATTCCATTCCAAACCACATTAATGTAAAAGCGGGGCTCTCTTTTTTGATACATTAAATAAGTTGATGCAGCCACTTTGTCGATAGGATGTGTAAATGACGAATGACCGGTTTCGGCATAACTAAGAATGTCTTTTTGGTTTTCGATAAGTGCATTTCCATCCACATAACCATTGATTGGATACACACCATTTTCCATGGCATACGCATCTACCTGATTTTGAGTAGCAGCATAACCACCATAACCGGTTACACCTCTGGGAGCAGCATGTTTCTGGAACCAACTGTCGTCGGTACTACGGGCAAAAATTAATTCAGAATTCCAACGTATCTGATAAATTCCCAACAACGATTTATACGGATCGTTATCGGCCGATGCATATAATTTATACATTCCACCTTCATGATCGATAACCGCTTTGGCAGCATCAGCAGCAGCTTTCCATTTTTGAGCATCATATTGCGTTGAAAAAATGGCCGGATAATTTTTGTAAATAGGTGTTGTTCCGGGTTTTGGATTGTACAATTGACTTGCACTGTAGAGCAAAAGTCTTGATTTAAGTGCTTTAGCCATACCACTTGTAGCCAAACCTGTACGTTGCAAAGGTTGAACAGCCGGTAATGCAGCAGCGCAAATATCTAATTCGTCCGATACCCATTTCACACATTCGACCCATGGAGTACGCGAGCGGTTCAAATCAACCGATCCATCAATTGGCACTACATCTTCGCCCAACATAAGTACGGGGCCATATTGACGCAATAAACCAAAATAATAGAATGCACGTAGGAAACGGGCTTCGGCCTTGTATATCAAAGCTTCATCTTTATCCAACTCCGGACAGGTTTCCACTTTTGTCATAAAATAAGTGGCTTCGCGTATGCCCTGATAATATTTATCCCAAAAAGAATAAACAACATTGGCCGGATTCCAGGTACCGTTGTTCATGTTGTTGTACCCACGCGAAAACGAAAAATCAGCTTCGTCGGATGCGGGTAACCAGGGTTGCTGATCGCTTGCATTCCATTCGGTTGGTATAAAGCCATATACATTGGCCAAATACTGCTCGGTAGTATATCTTTTCTTGAAAAGCGTGGCCTCACTTAGTGCCTGATCTTCTTGTCTGTTCAGATATTCATCGCATGAACTTACACTCATACTCAAAATCAGGATGACAATAAAATATTTTATATTTTTCATATTATATATATGTAATTTTTTTGATTTGATATTAGATATTCAGATTTAATCCTGCGCTGATGACACGTGTTGGAGGATAACCTTGTCCCTGTCCACCTGAAATTTCGGGATCCCACATGTTGAATTTTGAGAATGTCAACAGGTTTGTTCCTGACAAATAAATTCGTACCGGTCCCAAACCAAGTTTCTGGTATATTTTTTTAGGCATGCTATAACCAACTTCCATGTATTTTAAGCGGATAAATCCACCATCGCGTTGCCAATACGTTGAATTGCGGTAATTGTTATTATTGGTACCGATAGACATACGAGGATACGTTGCATTAACATTTTGATTAGCCAGTGTCCATGAATTGTTGTAAATTTCTTCGTAATAAGAGTTTCTATCCAAAAACGGATTCGAAAATGGGCGAACAGCGCCTCCACTCATGAAGAAGGTAACATTATCGGTTCCCTGAAAAAACGGAGCAATATCAAAATTTTTGTAACGGATCGAAAAGCCAAAACCGTAATTTATTTCCGGTGTGCTTGTACGTCCAATGGCAATTTCGTCGCTTTCGTCCACTTTTCCATCACCATTGATATCAATGTATTTTATATCGCCAACGCGAGGTGTTCCAAATGTTTGTGTCGGACTGTTTTTAATCTGATCATCCGATTCGAAAAGTCCATCAGACACCAACCCATATTGTTGACCGTAAGGTTTACCTACTCTATTGCGGTACAAGTAGTTATAATCCGGCATGTCCTGATCGATTAATCTATTGCGGTTATACGAAAAAGTACCACGTACAGTTACCAACAATTTTCCGAATTTCTTGGTATAATCGGCTGTGGCGTCCACCCCTTTATTTTCCATTTTTCCAACATTCACATAAGGTGTTGAACTAATTCCTAAATAGGCAGGCAATGAAAGTCTTTGCAGGAAAATTCCTTCGCGTCTTTCGCTGAAAAGGTCAAACTGAACATTCAACGCTTTGAATAATCCAAATTCAATACCAAGGTTTTTCTTGTACGCTTTTTCCCACGATACATTGTCGTTTGCAAGGTCACCAACGCGGAGACCACCCATTCCAGAATGAGATTGACCGTATTCGTAGCCTGTACTTTCTACAATAATACCATTGTAAATAAACCTGCGACCGCCACCAATCTGATCGTTACCAACAATACCGTACGAAGCTTTCAATTTCAGTAAATTAACCACCCGTGTTGCAGGGGCAAAGAAAGGTTCGTTTGAAACCAACCATCCTAAGGCAGCGGCAGGAAAAAGTCCAAATCGTTTTCCCGGCGAAAAATTTTCTGAACCATTGTATCCGGCATTTAATTCGCCAAAATATGTATCTTTAAATGAGTATGTTACGCGTGCTGCAATTCCCTGATTACGGAAAGGCAATGATTCGATGGCGTCCACATTGAATTTATTTAAAGAGCGTTGGTTGAATAAGAAAAGTGCACTGACACGCTGATCGTGTTTGAAAACTTTTTCGTAATTTACCGAACCTTCAATATAAAAAGTACTGCTTCCACCGTTTCCTGTTTCGAAACCGAGCGATTCCGAACCTTTGTTCATTTCTTTAAAAATCAGCTCCCCGGCTTCATTTCGGCCTGTTGCCCACCAACGTTGCGAGTCGGCATAGCGGGTAACGTTGTAGGTATTA
>JAKLIM010000088.1 GCA_022709605.1 Bacteroidota bacterium
AGGCTGCCCAAAAAGTTGAAGGTACGATCATTGCGTCGTTTCCAGTATTGCTGTGCTTGTTCCGACAAAGTCATATTGGCACGTTGCCACTCTTCGTATTCTTCTTCGCTAAGCAATGCCGGGTCTACAATTACCTGACCCGAAAGTCCGAGAGTTGCAGGCGAAGTTACCGCTTGCGAAGTACGGATTTTGTACGTGCCGCCCGACGAACCCGAACCATTTACTTCGGTATCGGCAAAGCGCAGGTTGAAGTTCGCTTTCAACGATTTTGAAATTTCGTGATTTAATTTGAAGTTGGTGGTGAATCGTGTATAATTATTGTTTTCCATCAACCCGCCATCGTAATTGTAAGTACTGCTAAGCGAAAATTTTGTTTTGTCATTTCCACCGGTTAAACTTACATTGTGTTGTTGGGAAATAGTACTGGCACCAAACAAGTCATTCTGCCAGTCAATTCCTTTTTCGAATTTGTATAAATCAATATCTTCATATACACCAAATCTGCTATTGTACGATTTTATTCCGTCTTCGCCCGAAAACGCCGCCAATTCGTAGTTTAGCAATGCATACTCGTAAGGATTAAGAACTTCCAATCGTTTTGCCAGAGTTTTTGATTGCATAAAACCATTGTACGAAACCTGAGTTTTACCTCCCTGAGCCGATTTTGTAGTGATAATAACTACCCCGTTTGCACCCGACGAACCATAAATGGCTGTAGAAGAGGCATCTTTCAATACATCAATACTTTGAATATCGCCCGGAGAAATGTTGTTGATGTTTGAAGCCGGAAATCCGTCCACAATATAAAGTGGTGTGTTATCCTGGGTAATGGATCCACCACCACGAACACGCATAAGTATTTCGGCATCGGGCGAACCATCGGTAGTTGTTACCTGCACACCAGCCAACCGACCGGTTAACGCTTGCGCTGTTCCTGTTACCGGTATTTGAGAAATTGCTTTTCCCTGTATAGAAGTAACCGAACCCGTTAAATCACGTTTTTTGGCTGTACCATAGCCGATTACAACAACGTCATCTAATGCCTGAGCATCATCCTCCAGTACAATTTTTAATGTTCCACCGGTAATGGTAACTTCCTGTTGTTTCATCCCCACATAACTTACAGTGAGAGTTTTTACTGTCGTATTTACATTCAAAGTGAACTTACCATCAAAATCGGTAATTGTTCCCTGACCGCTACCTTTAGCAATGATCGAAGCACCAATAATGGGTTCGCCACCCGAATCTTTCACAGTTCCGGAAATGGTTTTTTGCTGTGCCCACAATTGTGTACTGAAGCAAAACAAAATACCAAGTATTGCTACTATTCCGCGTCCTCTGTTTTTTAATAATTGCATACTTTGTGTTTTTTAATAATTAAATTTTGATTAATTTTTATTTGAAAATCTAAGACTTTCCGTTAAAGCAAAATGTACTTTATTGAGTGTCTTACTGATTTCTAATCGATTATTTCCTGTTTATTTTTTGTACACTTATATTGCCGTCAGCGTCATAAGCACGTACTAAATAAGTTCCGGCCGAAAGAGATTTCAGGTTCGATTCCGAAACGTTATTTTGAGATTTTACAATTTTTCCCAGCAGATCAATGATTTCAACTTTTGATGCTGTTTTATCAAAATAAATAATATCAGTGGTTGGATTTGGAAAAACTTTGAAAGAATTGATGCTATTGTTTTTTAATCCGGTTGAAGGATACCAACGTGGGTCACCGGCCGAAGTTTTTCCAGCAAATGTTGCATCAATAATTGAATAATCGGCAGTGCTGACAAATGCAGTTCCGGGAGTTGAAGTGTTAGGTGATTTAAATAACTGAGCTGAAGTGCCCGCATAAGCAATGATAGCTCCTGTTACACCACCCGGTGCTTTAATCGAGTCAGAACCGGTGCTGTTAGTTGTTCTGTAGCAATTTGTTATCGACATAGTGCCACCAGTTCTGAATCCTTTAGCGGCTAATATTGTTCCTCCAAAAATGCTGTTTGTTACTGTTATTGGCGAAGCCTGAGCATTTAAATCAACAATGTATTTTCCGGTTGATGTTGAAACTATGTTATCAAACGTACAGTCCGAAATACTTACACTTGCTGTATTGGTTTGGCACATAAATACATTTTGTCCATAACCGTAAAATGTTGATTTTTTTGCAACTATTGCACCGAATAGTCCACCAACTTTATTGTTGTAAACCACGCCGTAGTCAGAGCAATTATTCAAAATACAATTATTAAGAACAAAATTGTTCGCTATTTGATCGGGTGTAGCTGTTGTGCTCTGGAAGCGTAGCAATGAGCGGAAAGTAGAAATGTTACAACCATTAAATATCAAAGAATCAATCGTTACGGCAATTCCTGCAGCAACATTTATCACATAATTGGCTGTTGGGTCGGTAGTTGCACCTGATAACGTTAAACCTTCGAATTTTATAGCACTTACATTAAGTCCGGTGGGCAAAGTTAACCCTTTAATTTTGAGCTCCGGTTTACTGCCATCGCCACGAAAAGTAATTTTTGCACCGGCCGTAAGTACCGGAATTGAAATTGCTGTTGTTCCTTGTGGATTTGTATACCCGGCCGGAATAATAAGTACAACATTATTGCCTGTGTAAGCCGATAAAGCGGTTCCAATTGGATCGGCAGCACCTAAAGTAATTATGTCTTGTGCCTGAATCAACGAATTGAAACTCAGTAATAACGAAAAGAGTAAAATTTTTGTTTTCATGGTATTTTATTGAAGTTATTTATGTAAATATTTTTTATTGTTAATGATAAGTAAATTTAGCACCGATTAATTGAGTTAGTTTTCTGTATATTAATTTTATAGATGTTAAATTGCGACCTTTTTCGAATACAATAATACAACATTATTTCCTTTATAAGGGTGAAAAATTGACTATTTATGTAGGTTAATTGCATTTTTAATAGTTGATATACTAAAGTTTCACAAAACGTGACTGAAATGTTACGCCCGATTCATTTGATAATTGAATAAAATACATTCCTTTAATAAGTTGAGTAACATCTATTGTGTTGTCAGTTAAATTCTTAGACAATACACAAACTCCGCTTAAAGTATAAATTTTGGCCGATTGTATTCTGGTATTTGAATTAAAATGAATGTTGCCATTGATTACCGGATTTGGATAAATTTGTATTTCCGCTACTGAAGGTTGATTAATTCCTGATATTACTCCTTCCTGTTGTCCTTCGGTGGTGGTTTTTACCAATTCGTTGATATACACTTCGATATTGGTATAATTACCATCAATGGTTTTGGTAATCGCATCAGTTATGCTTGATGGATTCAACCCGTGCGCATTTTCCCAGTTATCGGGCATGCCGTCACCGTCGGTATCTGTTGGTACAGTGGTGGGATCAAAAGTCAGCGTCGGCCATCCGCCTACATCGTTTTGAGTGTCAATTATTCCGAAACGATTTGTAATTGAGCCTTTGTAAAGTGAAGTTCCTGTACGGGCATCGTTCACAATTCGTCGGTCGATGGTATCTCTTTTTGCACTGCAACCGGCATAAGTGAGCACTCTGTCGAATGCTGTTTCGGCCGTATGTGTGCCTACAGGGGTTGTCGTAAAAGGTACAATTGCTTTACAAACGGTCTTGCTTATTGCTGATGATCCATAGGTTACAGCCGATGACGACCAGTTGTCTGTCGTGTTGGCATTGTTTCCCCAAACGTAATTTCCGTTAATAAAATAGGTTCCGTAGCCCGGAGGGTATTTTGAAGGAGCTTCGTCAATATCAACCTGTGTGATTTTGTAACGAACCGTTGATTTAGTACCCGGACCGTATTTAAAATAATTGTTTACAATATTATATTTACCGCTTTCGCCGCCGTACGAACTGTTATCGCCCCACCCGTAAATCACATTGTTACGGAAATCCATCACTTCGTCGGTTAGCGGATTTGTGTAATCGAGTCCACTACGTTTATAACCATTGAATCGTGGGTTACGACTGTTGTGGTAAGCAATCAGATTGTGATGAAACGAAGCATTTTTTCCTCCCCAAATTCCACCGTAACCATGAGCGCCTTTCGCATGTCCTGCATTGTTGAGCGATTCGGTGATAAAACACCATTGCATGGTAAAGTTTTCGTTGCTGTAAAACGAAGCTGTTTCGTCAATACTCCAGCTGAACGAACAATGATCGAAAATTATATTTTTTTGGTATCGTCCCCAGGATGCATCACTTTCATTGGTAATAATTAAATTTCCCAATCGAATTCTTAAATAACGGATGATTACATTATCGGCGTCAATATATAAATCATAATTTTTTAAACAAATGCCATCGCCCGGTGCGGTTTGTCCGGCAATGGTAACATCACCTTTTGTAATGGAAAGTCTGCTTTTAAGTGTAATATTGCCTGCAACCCTGAAAACTACAATTCTTGCTCCGGTTTGATTTACAGCCCAGCGCAATGTACCAACGGAACCATCATCGGCCAATGATGTAACTACCAACACTTTGCCTCCTCTTCCACCGGTAGCATACATACCACCACCTTCGGCTCCGGGGAATGCAGGAGTTTGACTAAATAAGGCTGTAAAAATGAAACTGAAAATAGATAAAAGTGTAATTTTTTGCATGAGTATTTTATTGGTGAATATCGAATACAATATTAATTCAATTAATTTCAAAGAAGGTGTAATATTTGACTAAAGTTGGGTGTTATTTGACTTTGAAGATTCGGATTTTTATTCATTGAAAAAAACGCATACGAACTCGAACTCATTTATTACTGCCACGAAAACTTATTTGGTTATTATTTTGGTGTGCGATTTCTCGCCGGTAATGAGTTCAATCTTAATAATATACATCCCTTTTGTCAGTTCCTGTATGTTTATTGTGTTTTGAATATTGTTTTTATCGAATACGCAAATACCGCTCAGGTTGTAAATTTGAACTTTTCTTACCGGCTCATTTGCCGAAATGTGAATTAAATCTCCCGTTACAGGGTTTGGATAAATGTTCACTTTTTCATTGATAGACGTAACGATTCCCGAAATTACTCCTTCATTTTGGCCTTCGGTAATTGTTTTTACAATTTCGTTCAAATATACTTCCAGATAAGTATAACCATCTTCGTCTTTATCGGTGGCTGTTTTATCCGGAAATTTTGTTTCGAGCCAACCGTCGGGGATGCCATCAATGTTGGAATCTGAAACTGCAATGCCTCCTGCAAGTGTTGGCCATGGCGACCAATCGGCTGCTGCACCTGCAGGTTTTAAATCATTCTGACTGTCGATAATTCCTGATTTAGGAAATGGAGATGAATTCAATGAAGATAATCCCTTGAATGCTGCTGTTCCGTTGGTGGTTTCATTAATTACACGGGCGTCGTGACTGTCTCTCGATAAACTTGCACCTGCATACAGAATCACATTTTGGTATGCTTTTGCAGCGGTGTGTGTGGATACTATTTCAGTTTCAAAAGGAACCGACACTTTCATTTTTGATTTGTCGGTAGCAGATACAGTGCCATATTTACTTGCAAATTGGTTGTAAACACCATAATCCCAATTATTTGCAGTAGCATTATTGCAAGCTGTGGCATTCGATCCGGTGCTTGTTGAAGCATCCACCACATTGCCTTCGATAAAAAACTTACCCCAAAGATTGTTGATAGGATAAAAACCGTCTGATGTTGGTAAATCTGTTTTTTTATCAATCGAAATAATTTTTGCCCGTTTGGAGCCTGAATTTGATGCCGGTCCGGGTTTGTAAAAATTATTCACGATATTCACGTTCATGTTTTCGGCACCGTAACAACCTTCGCCGGCATAGTTGTAATATACATTGTTTCTAATGTCGGTATATTCCGATAATTGTGTTGCGGTGGAAGGACCCAGGCGTGGAACCCGGCTATCGTGATGTGCCATAAGGTTGTGATGAAAACTGGCATTTTTTCCACCCCAGATGCCACCGTAGCCATGTGCACCCTTGGTATGACCCGACAAACGAAGACTTTCGGAAATGATACACCATTGAAGTGTTGTGTTTTCGTTGCCATAAATCGATACACATTCATCGGTACTCCAGCTCATGGAACAATGGTCTACAATAATATTTTTCTTATAGCGACCTCCCAATGCATCAGCACCATCGGCATTCGAATCGAGCGCATCTCCCATTCGGAAACGTAAATAACGAATGATGACATTATTTGCCGATAACGAAACCGGAAAACCCCCAATGCAAACTCCGTCGCCCGGCGCTGATTGTCCGGCAATGGTTACATTATCTTTCGAAATGGAAAGGTTAGAATTTAAGAAAATGTTTCCGCTTACTTTAAAAAGAATAGTTTTAGGTCCGTTTTGGTCTAAGCACCACCGGAATGATCCTTCGCGGGTAGTTGCATTGCCTGAGTTTACATCGGTCAGATTGGTTACGTAATAAACTAATCCGCCGCGTCCGCCGGTGGTTTTTCGTCCATGACCTTCGGCACCCGGAAATGCAGGAGTTTGACTAAAAATTGAACTAATAAAGAGGATAAAAAATGATAAAAATGTAATTTTTCGCATACGTATTTTATTGGTAGAATTCGGTTACAATATTAATAGATTTTTTAATGCTGAAGGTGGAATATTTGACTTTTGTAGGGTGATGTTTCACTTTGAATATTCGTTTTTTTCGTTATTTATATATTTACTTCTATATTTGTATTCGTAATAATTGAAAAAGTCATGAATAATTTGAAATCCTCTTTCATCCTCTTTCTTATACTTTTTTCAGTGCTCCATAGTACAGCCCAACCCGTATGTCATTTCCGCCATTTTTCAACCGAAGACGGTTTGCCACAATATACCATTATGGATATTTTGCAGGATAAAAACGGTTTCATGTGGTTTGGTACCTGGGATGGACTGAGTAAATTTGATGGATATAGCTTTCGAAATTACAAGGTAAAATCAGGCGATAATTATTTTATGAAAAGCAGTCGCATCGAACGCATGTACGACGATAAATTCGGACGCATCTGGTTTTTGACTTATGATGGCGAAATGCACTGTTTCAATCCGGGTAGTCAGAAATTCTGGGGTGTTCAATTAGCTAAAAACATACAAAGGAATGGTTTTAAGGTGTCAAAAATTGAAATAAAACCTTCAGGAAATGTGTGGCTTTTTACCGAGAAAGATGGATGTGCATTGGTGAAAGATACGCTTTTCAATACCGAATTCTTTACGATCGAAAACAATAATTTAAAAGGTACAACTGTCAATTCGGTGCTCGAGGATCAGGACAAAAATTCGTGGTTGCTTACCAATAACGGTTTGGAGTTTATCACTTCAAAAAATTTAAAATCTACTTCTTATTTTTACGAGACTGAAAGTAAAGAATCGCATGAATGGCAATCGTTTTATGCGGCTTCAGACCTCGGAAAATATATTGTTATTGGTTCTCAAAACGGGCGGCTGTGGAAGTTTGACAAACAAACCGGGAAATTTCAACTCTTGCAAACTCCTGTAAGTTCGGCCATTAAAAAGATTATTAAAATAAATAACAATCAACTCATACTTATCTCCGATAATCAGGGATTTATTGTGTATAATATTGCTGCCAACCAATTCAGGGTGTTCAATACAAGCAACTTACCGCTATTAAAATCGAATAATATTTTTGAAACATTTGTACTGAAATCGCGTGATTTTTGGTTCGATACCAACGAGGTTGGAATTTATCGTTTCGATTTGCAAACGATGAAATTAAATCATTATCACGTAAATACCGATGACGCTTCAACGGTTGTATTTCCCCCGCGAACCATGGTTTTCGAAGATATTCACGGACGAACATGGATACAACCCAAAGGCGGTGGATTTTCGTTATATAACCATGCAACCAATCAATTAGATCCTTTTTTCAATTCAAAAACTTCATTGAACTGGCGTTTTTCAAATTTATTACACTCAGCTTATTCTGATAATCAGGGAAATTTATGGCTTTGTACCCGTTCACATGGACTGGAAAAAGTGGTGTTTGACAAAAACTTTTTCAAAACGACGAAGATCAACAACGAAATTAATTCGGTTACAGCCAACGATGTACGTGCAGTATTCGAAGATAATGCTTCAAATCTTTGGGTGGCAACCAAAGACCGGAAACTTACAATATACGATAAGAATAAAAAATATATCGGTCAACTTACCGGTAATGGAAAAATAAGTAAAAGCGGTTTTTTTTCGGACATGGTGTACTGCATTATGCAGGATAAAAATCAAAATTTCTGGTTGGGCACAAAAGGGGGTGGACTATACAAACTAACAAGAAATGGATCGGGTAAAGACTTTGAAATCACTAATTTCGTGAAAGATTTGTCGAATGTTTATAGCCTGAGTGACAATAATATTTACAGCATTTTACAGGATTCAAAAGGTCGAATGTGGGTAGGAACCTATGGAGGCGGTCTAAATCTGATTCAGTCGTCGCCCGATGGAAAAACATTATTTATCAACCATCATAATAATCTGAAGAATTTTCCGATTGATATAGCTTCACGTATCCGTTTTATTACACAAAATCAAAGTGGAAATTTGGCCATAGGCACTACCGGTGGATTGGTCATGTTTTCGCACGAATTCAGTGCACCCGAAAATATTGAATTCAAAACCTATACACGAAAACCCGGAATTACCGAAAGCCTGAGTAACAACGATGTACATGGCATTTGTAACACCCGAAAAGGAGAGATGTTTTTGGCTACTTTTGGTGGTGGCCTTAACAAAGTTGTTGAAATGGATAAAAAAGGTTTTCCAACCAAATTTAAATCTTATAATGCTACCAATGGTTTGCCCTCAGATGTGACCTTGGCAGCTGTTGAGGACGAATTTGGAAAACTGTGGATTAGCAGCGAGAATAATCTTTCAAAATTTGACCCCGAACGAGAAGTTTTCGAAACCTTTGCTGAAATTAAACGTTTGATGACTACCCAAAATTTCTCTGAAGCATCTACGAGTCATTTGAAATCCAACGAATTAGTTTTTGGTTATTCCAATGGGATCATCTCTTTTTCGCCCCGTCAGATTATTAATAACAGTTACCGCCCGAATATTGTGTTTTCAAATCTTCAAATTTTTAATAAAAACGTGGAAATCGGGAAGGAAAATTCGCCTTTAACGAGCGATATTAATTCCATTGAAAAATTAGAACTTACTCATAAACAGAATTTTATTAACATTGAATTTGCCGCTCTCGATTTTGTTGATCCCGAAAATATTCTCTATGCGTTTAAGCTCGAAGGGTTCGATCCTGACTGGAATTTTGTGCAGAAACAACGCATAGCCAATTATACCAATTTACCCAAAGGGAATTATGTGTTCAGGGTAAAATCGACCAACAGCGAGGGTGTTTGGGTAGAGAATGAACGATCGTTGCCCATTCGGGTTTTACCTTCGTTTTGGGAAACAGGTTGGGCGTATATTTTATACCTGCTATTATTTGCCGGCTTAATATTTCTTATTGTCCGTATACTTTTCACCATTTACCGGCTTCGTGCCAATGTGGTGCTCGAAAAGAAAATGTCGGAAATGAAACTGCGCTTTTTTACCGATATTTCGCACGAAATTCGTACTCCGCTCACCATGATTACTGCTCCGGTGGATTATTTGCTCAGCGATAAGAAAACACCTGATGACATGAAAAAGCAGCTGAAAAACATTTCGCAAAATACAAACCGCATGTTGCGGTTGGTGAATCAGATTCTCGATTTCCGCAAAATTCAGTTTATGCATCTCAAAGTTCAGGAAATTGAATTTGCCCACACAATTGAGGAAATATGCGATAATTTTTCGGAAATTGCTGACGAACAACACATTAAATTCAACTTGGTTAATAATGCAGATAATGAAAAAATATGGGTCGACCCCGATTGTCTCGAAAAAATTGTGGTGAATCTGCTATCCAATGCCTTTAAATTTACTTCGCCCGGAAAAACCATTCAGGTTACACTTTCGGCCGACGAAAAGCAAGTTTCGGTTGAAGTGAAAGACGAAGGAATCGGAATGTCGAAGGAAAAGCAAAAGAATCTGTTTGTCCGTTTTGCTTCGTTCAACGAAGACAAAAGTAAACCAAGCACCGGCATCGGTTTATCCATGGTCAAAGATTTGGCCGATAAACATGCGGCAAAAGTGTCGGTTGTGAGCGACGAAGGTAGAGGCAGTAGTTTTACAGTGAGTTTTCAGCGGGGTATTGCACATTTTGATAAAAATGTTGAAATAATTGCGCAAATCCCTAAAGAATTAAAACCGGAATTACAAGCTGAAATCATATCACAGCAAGAGGTTGACAAACACGAAGCAGTTTCAACGATCACCAAACACGACAATAAATTCTCGGTGCTGATTGTAGAAGACGATGACGATTTACGACTTTTTATAAAAGATATTATTGAGACGGAATATTTTATTTACGAGGCTGTGGATGGACAGGATGGATGGGAAAAAGCGCAGAAATATTCACCAGACTTTATTGTAAGCGATATCATGATGCCTCGCATGGATGGTGTTGAGTTATTGCAAAAATTGAAAACCAATATCAACACCAGTCACATTCCGGTGGTACTGTTAACTGCCAAAACCACCATAGAAAGCAAGCTCGAAGGATTAAGTTACGGTGCCGACGATTATATAACCAAACCCTTCAGTGTGCCGTATTTTCAGGCACGCATTGCCAACCTGATACAGCAGCGTAAGTTATTGCAGGAACTTTTCCGGGACGGAAATAGCCCGAAATCGTCGCCCGAGTATAATCCGCAGCCTTATGCCATCACTTCGCAGGACGAAAACTTTATGAAAAAAGTTTTGACCATGATTGAAGAAAACATGGAAAATTCAGAAATGACAGTAGAAGAATTAGGGCAGAACATGATGATGAGTCGGTCGGTGTTTTTCAAAAAAGTAAAAGCTTTAACAGGCTTTGCTCCGGTCGAGTTTATACGCGATATGAAAATGAAACGGGCCGCACAAATCCTCTCTTCGGGTCAATACATGGTCAAAGAAGTTTCGTACTTAATCGGCATTTCCGACACCAAATATTTTGCTAAATGCTTCAAAGCCAAATACGGAGTGACACCGCTGGAGTATAAAAACAAGAAGAAAGAATGAGCGATAGTAAACTTTTCCAACGTTTTTGAAACGTTGGAAAAGTGGTTCGTTAAATCCTCAATTTGCATAGTTTTATATTATAGCCCCTTCTTTATTTCT
Organism: Bacteroidota bacterium; assembly: GCA_022709605.1. Lineage (GTDB taxonomy): Bacteria > Bacteroidota > Bacteroidia > Bacteroidales > Paludibacteraceae > Paludibacter. The sequence goes on from JAKLIM010000088.1 coordinate 11,234, forward strand.
TTAATAATTTTCGTTCTACAGTGCCCAAAGAAGTGAAAATTTTCACAATATAGATCCCTTTGGGTAAATTGCTAACTGATATGTGTTCACCTTCATTTACCTGACGGGTTAATATCTGTTTGCCATTTAAATCAGTCATAATCACACTCGATATTTCTTTCATTCCCTCAATTCGGAAAGATTCTTTTACCGGATTTGGGTAAATGCTTATTTTCGAGTCTAATAAAGTTGGTAGTGCCGTAGTCATTTCAATGATATTAACAAAATCCTTCCATTGATTGGCTACTGCGTAAGCACTTTTTGCACCAAAAGGCACATTCAGAATACAATTACTATTATCAATACCGGTAAA